>JAGHEC010000455.1 GCA_021159525.1 Deltaproteobacteria bacterium
CGCAGCTCGACGAATGCGAGAATGCCAAATGGGCAAGCCTGCCCGCCATTGCCTTGTTACCCATGTTACTTCCTTCTGCCATTGCAGATCCACGGGACGAAAGTCTTGGCAAGAACGCTCAATTGGCCTTGGCAGGCGGGTGTCCCCCACAGATAACTCACTGAAGAGACCAGCCCGGAGGTCCGGGGCACAAGAAAAATCTTCCTGCCGCGGTGGTACGGTCGCTGTTATCCCACCAATTATTGAGCTGATGCGATTTTCTCATATCAGTGTATCAGGGAGATCTCAAGACTCCGTGAACGGTTACGGGAAGACTTTGAAAAGCTGAATGGGTGCGGTGGGTTGAAAAGGAACGGGCTGTTTCAGCACCCCGGGCTGCCCGAAAGATGCCCTGATATGGAAACCCGAGTTGCGAGACGACTCCAGATGCCGCACATCTCGCGGCATCGAGTCGTTGTCTCGCATATGTTGCTTCGGATTTTGCGGGATTGACCGTGAAGATCAGGACTTGCTCACGGCCTACCGCACATATTTGAATGAAACATTCACCCTTGCGCGAAACATGACCACTTTGCCCCCTTCAATGGTCATGTCCAGCTTGGTTACCTCTGCAATCCTCAGGTCCTTCAGACTCTCTCCCGCGGTTTCAACAGCCGTTTTGGCTGCCTCTTCCCACGATTGATCGCTTGTACCCACCAACTCGATTATTTTGTACGTGCTTCCAGCCATGGTTGTCCTCCTCCTGTACTAATAAAGGGTTGTGGCCAAAGACTTGCCCTCTCCCCGATTCCTCACCTCCTTCCTTTTGCAAAGATGGTTCCCCCAAGGACTTGGAAACACCCTGATGCAGCCAATCTCCCTCGGGGCAACACTGCTTGCGGTCGTCAGGCCGCCTTAGGCGTCAGCCTCTTATCCCGGCTTTTGGTCCGATTTTTAACACTGCTCTGGTTTATTGATATAATATAATATTACCAAATCATTTTATCATTGGCAAACGTTTTGTAACAGCACAATAACCTGGGGCAGGAGGGTTTTTCTGACGCGACTGCCGGGAGGGCGCCGTCTCTTCTTCGCTCGCTTCGCTCGACTCAGACCCCACGCTTCGGGCGGGTCCCCGGTTTGTCCTCGCTTTGCTCGGACTCCCCATCCTTCGGATGGGTCCCCGGTTTGTCCTCGCTTTGCTCGGACTCCCCATCCTTCGGATGGGTCCCCGGTTTCGTGACTTATCAGTGGGGCAAGCCGCAGCTCGACGAATGCGAGAATGCCAAAGGGGGCAAGCCTGCCCGCCATTCCTTGTTACCCATGTTACTTCCTTCTGCCATCGCAGATCCACGGGACGAAAGTCTTGGCAAGAACGCTCAATTGGCCTTGGCAGGCGGGTGTCCCCCACAGATAAGTCACTGAAGAGACCAGCCCGGAGGCCCGGAGCACAAGAAAAATCTTCCTGCTCCGGCGGTATGTTCGCTGTTATCCTCCTGATTATTGACCAGATACAGCCAATGAGGCTTTTCATCGCAATATCCTGTTGGCAGTCCAGGTGATAAGAGCCGACCCCCAAAATTGGAAGAGGGACGCCGAAGCGTCCCTCTTCCTCTTCATTGGAATAAACCGGCCCAGCTAACTGGCCAGTTTATGAATCATGGTCCACTCGCTCGACAGCTCCTTGAGAGATCTGCCGATCTTTCGAAGGGCCATCTTCCTGTCCATGGCAGTGGGCAGGGCATCCACCTTGGCAAAGGTATGGTACTTGCCCGGCTCGTCGGCCAGGAGATAAAAGACCCTGAGGTCGTCAACCCCGGTGAGCGTGGCCTTGGGGAATTTCTTTTTGGCCTCGGCCAGACGCTTCTGGGCCAGATCCACCATCTTATCGCGGTCTCCAAAGTTCATGGCGCCGGTGGGGCAGGTCTTGACGCAGGCGGGGAGGAGCCCGTTATGGACCCTGTCCACGCACATGGTGCACTTGGACAGGTATCCGGTCCCTTTTTGGGCCCGTGGGATGTTGAATGGGCATGCCTCAATCACATCGGCCGCATTCATCTTTTTAAGTTTATCCGTATAAAGCACCGCCCCGGTCTGGCTGTCTATGATGATTCCGCCCGGGGCCTCGTCATCGGCCGCCTCTTTACACGGGGGTTCCAGACAATGCCTGCACTGATCCGGGAAAAAGTACCAGACAGGTTTGTTGTTAGGCCCCATGTGTTCCTCGAACCGGACCACCTTATAGGTATCAAAAGAGAGATCCTCGGGGTTCTGCATGCTTCCCCATTGATGGGTCTTTGTGGCCGGCAACTGGTTCCATTGCTTGCAGGCAATCTGACAGCCTCTACAAGCCGTACACACGGTCGTGTCAATAAAAAACGCTTTTCCGCTCATCAGATCACCTCCTTTATGCCTTTCTCACATTGACCATAAAGGCCTTGGTTTCAGGGATCCTGGTATTGGGATCGCCGGTTGACGGTGTTAAAAGGTTGGCAGAATCTCCGCCATCCTTGGGATGGACCCATCCGAAGTGCCATGGGAGACCGACCTCGTGAACCGTGGTTCCCTGGATTTTGAAAGGCCTGAACCGGATGGTCACCATGGCAACGGCCTCGACCTTACCGCGGGCCGATTCCACAATCACCTTGTCGCCGTTCTTGATCCCCCGCATCTTGGCCAATTCCTGGCTCATTTCCACAAAGAGCTGTGGCTGTGCCTCAAGGAGCCATGGCTGCCACCGGGTCATGACGCCGGTCTGCCAGTGTTCGCACACCCGGTAGGTGCTGGCCACAAATGGATATTTGGCGTCGCACGATTTGTAGATGTCCTTGTCCGTGCCGTAGATCGGCGCTACCGGATTGACCCGCTGACTGGACATGAGGTTCTTTTCCACCGGGCACTCCATCGGCTCGTAGTGTTCGGATAAGGGTCCGTCCGCCCTTCCGGGACCAAATATATGGGCATGCCCTTCGGGTTTCATGATAAAAGGATACTTGGTTTTGGGATTGGGCGTGCCATCCGGGTTCAGCATCGGCGGCCATCCGCCGTCCGGCACATCACCAACCCAGCCGCCTTTTCCGCCCTTTGCATCAGGATCCCAGGCAATGACCGGATGTTCCTTGTCCCAGGGTTTTCCGTATTTATCCACGGATGCACGGTTGTAAATGATGCGGCGGTTGACCGGCCAGCACCACGCCCATCCCAGGTTGAGCCCGATTCCGGACTTCTCGCGCTCGCGCCTGGCGGCCATATTCCCCTTGTTGGTGTAGGAGTTGCAGTAGAGCCAGTTGGCGCTGCTGGTGGACCCGTCGTCCTGGAGATAAGCAAAGCTCGGCACAAGATCACCCTTCTTGAAATGTTTCCCTTTTACGGTAACATCCTTCAAGAAGTAGCCGTTGATCTCCTTGGCCATGGCATGGGCGTCAAAGTCCCCGTGCTTGGTGTAATCCCATTTGAGATTGACGATGGGCTCGGGAAAGACCGCATCCTTGTCATTTCGGTAGAGGTATTTGAGCTTTTTCCCGAGCTGGATCAGGATATCCCCGTCAGGCCAGGCCTCGCCGGGCGGATTGGCTGCCTTGTACCGCCACTGCATCCAGCGCCCGCTGTTGGTGATGGACCCTTCCTTTTCCACTGAGACGGCACAGGGCAGCATGAAAACCTCTGTCTTGATCTTCTTGGGATCCATGCCCGGGCCTTTCCAGAAAGAACCGGTCTCATTGTCAAAGATATTGACATTCACCATCCAGTCCAGCTTGGCCATGGCGTCCCGATTCTTATTGGCATTGGCCCCTGAACCCGCCGGGTTCATGCCCCAGGCAAACAGGCCTTTGAATTGCCCCTTATACATCTCGTCAAACAGGTCGAGCCAGCTGTAGGTCTTCCCGTCATCTAGTTTGGGGAGCCAGTCGTACCCGAAATCATTCGCCTTCGTCGCCTTATCCCCAAAAAAGGATTTGAGCAGGCTGACCGAGTATTTCGAGTAGTTTCCCCACCAGTTGGCGCTCAATGGGTCATTGGTCTTGGGGGTATACTTCTTATTATAGGCAGCTAAGGTAGGCTGTGACGCCTTCGGCGTCTTGAGATATCCGGGCCAGATATGGAAGAGAATGCAGTGGTCTGTGGAACCCTGGACATTGGACTCCCCCCTCAAGGCATTGACGCCGCCGCCTGCCACGCCCATGTTCCCCAACAACAACTGAATAATGGCCATGGTCCGGATGTTCTGGACCCCTACCGTATGCTGGGTCCATCCCATGGCATACATAATAGTCCCGGCCTTCCCCTTTTCGCCCGTGGCCGAGTACATCTCGTACACGGTCTGAAGGTCTTCCTTCGGGGTCCCGGTAATGGCTGAAACCGTGTCCAGGTCGTAACGGCTGTAATGCTTCTTGATCAACTGAAATACGCAACGGGGGTCCTGAAGCGTGCGATCCTTTTTGGGAATCCCTTTTGCATCTTTTACAAAGGCCCACTGGCTCTTGTCATATTTGCGGTTTTTGGCATCATATCCCGAAAAAAGACCGTCATTGAAGTCATAGCTGTCGGCCACGATAAAAGGTGCATTGGTGTATTCGGCCACATACTCCCTGAAGTATTTGTTGTTATCGAGGATGTATTTGATCATTCCGCCCAAGAAGGCGATATCGGTCCCTGATCTCAATGCGGCGTAGAAATCCGCCTTGGAGGAGGTCTGGGTGAAGCGGGGATCCACGCTGATGAGCTTGGCGCCGCGCTTCATGGCCTCAGTCACCCATTTAAAGGAGATGGGATGGTTGGAGGCCGCATTGGAACCCATTACCAGTATACAGTCACTGTTTCGAATATCGATCCAGTGATTGGTCATTGCGCCGCGTCCGAACGACTCTGCCAGAGCCGCAACAGTGGCGCTGTGTCAGATACGGGCCTGGTGCTCAATGTAGACGAGGCCCAAGGACCGCATAAGGGCTTGAATCAGCCAGCACTCCTCATTGTCTAAGGCCGAGCTCCCCACATTGGCAATGGCCGTGGTCCGGTTCACCACCTGGCCCTTGGCGTTCTTGTGTTCAAAGCTCTCATCCCGTGTCTTCTTAACCCGCTTGGCAATGGTCCAGAGTGCCCAGTCCCATGAGACTTTCTGCCACCGGGTGCTGTAAGGAGCACGGTAGAGGGGCGCAGTCAGTCGATTTTCATTATTGGCAAGTTGACTTAGGGCCGCCCCTTTGGCGCACAAGGCCCCTTCATTGATCGGATGGTCCGGGTCTCCCTCTATGTTGATAATCTTCCCTGCCCCTGCCTGTCCGGTGCTGCAGATGACGCCGCACCCAACCGCGCAATAGCAACAGATGCTGGTTGTCTCCTTGGCAAATCGAAGCTTCAGGGTCTGGGCATGCGATTTGAACGGTTTCAAATCGAGGCCCAGCCCCAGGATCGCAGCGCCTGCGGCAGAAGCCCCTGTGATCTTAAAAAAATCACGACGCGTAACGTTCATGCCTCCTCCTTTCTTGTGTTAAGTTTAAGGTTAAGGATTAACCTCAGGCAATATTGCCCCGAAGCTGTACTCAACAAGCTAACTCAGAACCGGGGTAACAGCTCAATAAATGGGGGCAGAAGGGTTTTTCTTACGCGACTGCCGGGAGGGCGCCGTCTCTTTGTGACTTATCAGTGGGGGAAGCCGCAGCTCGACGAATGGGAGAATGCCAAAGGGGCAAGCCTGCCCGCCATTGCCTTGTTACCCATGTTACTTCCTTCTGCCATCGCAGATCCACGGGACGAAAGTCTTGGCAAGAACGCTCAATTGGCCTTGGCAGGCGGGTGTC
>JAGHEC010000214.1 GCA_021159525.1 Deltaproteobacteria bacterium
ACACAAAACCGTCCCGGAAATCCGAAAGAAGACCCATACTACTTCCTCCCGTCCCAGGCTATTATACCGGCATCCCACTTTTATACGAGAGAAATCTTAAAGAGATAAAATCAGGATTTACTGAAAAGAGAAACTGGGGTTAGACATTGAATTTTTTTGGGCCGAAGAAGATGCGCCTCCACCCCTTGCCGCAGGCGCTTTGCCTGTTCCGTTCCAAAGGGATTGTTTCAGACGGTAAGGCATTTCAGTCGACATTGCAAAATACGCGGGCCAAAACACGAAAAAATATGGCAAAGGCCAAAAAAAGCTTGACATGGCTATTTTGCAATGGTAATTAGGCACGCAAAGCTTACTTTGATCACTCTAATATAACAGCACCCGATGAAGAACAGCGCAATAAAAACGGATTCGCACAAACTCTTGACCCCGGCCATGGAGGATTATCTGGAGGCTATCTTTAACTTAAGCAGGGAAAAACGGGTGGCCCGGGTCAAGGATATTGCAAAGAGACTCGGGGTCAAGATGCCTACGGTGACCAGTATGCTCAAGACCCTCAGCGAGAGGGGGTTGATTGATTACGAGAAATATGAATATCTGGAATTAACAGATGAAGGCTTTGCTGTTGGTAGTGAAATAGATCATAGGCATCAGATTTTACGGAGTTTTTTAACCGATATCTTAAAGATCGATTTGGAAATGGCCGACGAAGAGGCATGCAAAATGGAGCATGCCATTAGTTCCTCTACCCTAAAGAGGTTTATAGAATTTATGGAATTCATTCAATTTTGCCCGAGGGTAGGGTTAGACTGGCTCGAATATTTTGATGAATATCGCCTGCATGGTCAGGAGCCGGATAAATGTTTAGCCCGCATGAAAAAATTTGCAAATGGATTCAGGGTCAGGATAAAGAGTATCGAAGAAGTGGAGGCAGAGAAATGATGGCGCTCAGCATGGTTAACGCGGGAAAGGAGGTAACACTTATAGATATAGATGGGGGGAGAGGAGTCAGATCAAAGCTTTACAGTATGGGGCTTGTACCCGGGGTAAAGTTTACGGTTTTGAACCGAAACAATGCTGGTCCGATCATGGTTGGTGTAAGGGATTCCAGGTTGGCAATCGGTTTTGGGATGGCGCAGAAAATCATCGTAGAATAAATTTTTTTCCCTCTAATATTAGCTATATCTAAGCAAAGTAGACCATTCTAAGCAATGAAGTGTGTTAATAAAAGAGATCTGATAAGGCTTGTTGATAAAACTATTGAAGAGCTGCATCAAAGGATAGACATGCATCGATATCTGATGGCCAGGATATTGGAGCAAAGGCTAAGCAGCGAGACTATAAAGCAAATCTGTTTGCCAACCGATTGTCCTGATAAAAACAGGCTGAAAGAGGCTGTCAGAGAGGCCATCGAAGTTCTGGAAGAAAGCAGAAAAGCATTCAAATCCAAGAGGTTGGAAGCACTGCGTAAAAAGCTGACGCAGGTATTGATAGAAACAGAATAAGGGATGTCTTACGGTCTTCGGCCTTTAAAGGCGCGGAGAAAGTGAAGGCGCAACTTGAAGCTTCGTATAAGAAGCCGGGTTGCGCCTTTTTGTTCTCGGGAGGAACGGATCATGACATTGGATGCGATGAAGCCGGGTCAGGAGTGTGAGATCTTGGATATCACTGCAGAGGGTATTGTGGGGCAGAGGCTTATGGATATGGGCTTCATTCCCGGCGCCCGTGTAAAGATGGTGCGAAATGCGCCCCTTGTGGATCCTGTTGAGTTTTTGATGAAAGGCTGTCATATCAGCCTGCGCCATTCCGAGGCCAAAAAAGTGGAGGTGAAACCGTTATAATGAGTGATTCAAAGAAGCTTATAGTAGCTGTGGCAGGCCAGCCCAATTCCGGCAAATCCACTATCTTCAACATGCTGACAGGCGCCAGGCAGCATGTTGCCAATTATCCGGGCGTGACCGTGGAGAAGAAGACCGGTTCTTTCCGTCTTAAAGAGGATCGGGTTGAATTAATTGACCTTCCCGGAACCCACAGTCTTACCTCTTATACTCAGGAAGAGCGAATAGCCAGGGATTTCCTGCTCAATGAACGGCCCGCGGTGGTTGTTAATGTGGTGGATGCCTCCAATCTGGAGCGAAATCTCTATTTGACCTTTCAATTGGCGGAGATGGAGATCCCTCTTGTGGTGAATCTCAACATGATGGATGTAGCGGAAAAACGGGGCCAGAAGATCGATATCGAAAATTTAAGCCGGCAATTGGGAGCGCCTGTAGTCCCCACGGTAGGAAATCGGGGCAAGGGAAAGAAGGAGCTTAAGGAGGCGATCCTGGCAACCTCAAAAGAACAACAGGCCACCTCCTTTCAGATCGACTATGGGGAGACCCTGGAGCCGGCCCTAAATTCCCTTGAAAAAGTCCTCTCAGAGGATACGGGTTTCTCTGCGCGCTATCCGCTGCGATGGCTGGCGGTAAAGCTTATGGAAAACGATAAAGAGGCGCAAAGACTGGTCAGAGAATATTCAAAAAAAAGAGGGATAATACTGAGACTGGCGGAAGAAAAAAGAGAGGCGTTTGCAAGGGATCAGGGCGGGTCTCCGGAAAAAATTATCGCGGTGAGGCGCCACCAGGAGGCCCAAAGGATCGTTGAAACATGCGTGACTTGCAGGAAGGACATACCCGGGACACTTACGGACAGGATTGACCAGGTAGTTTGCAACCGATACATGGGCCCGATTATCCTGGCTGCAACAATCTATCTAATTTATGAACTTGCCATAGTTCAGGGATACAACATCACTGCTTACACGTGGCCTGTGCTTGCCTGGTCCCGGGATCTTATCGCCTCGCTGCTCCCTTCCGAGGGGTTTATTTCTGACCCATTTTTTCGCTCCATGCCTCTGTGGGTCACGGATGGAACAATAGCCGTATTGAACTATGTGCCCATCTTCCTGATACTGTTTGCCCTTATCGCTATCCTGGAGGATACGGGATACATGGCCAGAATGGCCTTTATCCTGGACAGGATCTTCAGATACTTCGGTCTGCACGGCCAATCTGTTCTTCCAATGGTAATTGGCGGTCTGTATGTCGGCGGCTGCGCCATACCGGGAGTCATGGCCTGCCGCGCCATGAAAGATGAAAAGGCCAGGATTGCCACTATTATGATCGTGCCATTAATGAACTGCCTTGCCAAGGTCCCTTTTTATGTGCTTCTCATCGGAATCTTTTTTACGGCATATAAAGGGGTCGCCATGTTCTTTATTGCCACTATTACAATAATCATAGCCCTTTCCGTAGCCAAGATATTGAGCCTTACCGTGCTGAGGAAAAAAGAAAGCGCGCCGTTTGTCATGGATATGCCGCCTTACCACCTGCCCACCATACGGGGAGTCCTCGGTCGCTGCCTTGAAAGGACATGGCTGTTTGTCAAAAAGATTATCACTATCGTTATCGTTGTGTCCGTCATTGTCTATGTGCTCATATACTTCCCCGGTATAAGCAAAGAAAGAAAATCCTGTTACATGAACCAGGCCGATCAGGCAATACAGACCTTCTTTAAAAAGATAGGGAAGGACAACCCTTATGCGCCTCTTTTAGCCGGAGATAAATCAACCTCGTTCGCAACATATTGGGGTGATTATAAAAAGGCAAGGATGGGGGCCAAAGGCAAGGAGGCAAAGGAGAGCATTGATCAAAACTTCAGAGAGAAAAACTTCGAATTCTTTAAGATCGTAAAAAGGGGGAAATATACAGTAGAGGGCAAGGCGATCAAGGATAAATATGCCGCCAGGATATATAAAGCCTATAAAAAACTGGACAAGAAAAGGAACAGGCTTCGAAGAGAGCAAAAGGAAGAAACGATTATAAACAGTTTCATGGGCCGGGCAGGACGTTTTATGGAGCCGCTGACCAAATGGGCAGGCTTTAACTGGCGCATAAATATCGCCCTTATGAGCGCATTCGCAGCCAAGGAGAGCAGTGTGGCAACCCTGGGAGGCATTTATCAGTCGCGTCCGGGCGAAAAGGAAGAAACCCTGGAAAAAAGAATGAAGGAAAAAGAAAAGGGTTGGACGGCGCTTCATGTGCTGGCCATCATGCTTTTCATGGCCATGTATCCTCCCTGCATCCCCACGTTGCTGATGGTCAGGCTTGAGACCGGAAGCACAAAATGGATGCTCTTTGCCACTTTTTATCCGATTGTTTTGGGAATAATCATAGCTGTTCTTGTATTTACCGGCGGCAATCTGTTGGGTTTATCGGGCATGCAGGCCATGATCGCCTTCTATATCCTGGCATTAATTTTCCTTGTATTAATGGGATTAATAAAGGAAGAACCAGAATTCACTTAAGAAGGGAGGTGTTACCGTGAAAAAAACATTGGTTTTCATATTAAGCTGGCTGCCGCTGGTCATTTCCTTTGTCCCGCAGGCATTCGCCCATACTCCCCTCTGCTCGTGCTCGGATGAAGGAGATGGGACCATTCTCTGCGAGGGAGGATTTTCTGATGGCTCCTCGGCAGCCGGGGTAGCAATGAAGGTAGTGGGCGCTGACGGAAAGATGCTCATAGAAGGAAAAATGAACGAGGACAGTGAGTTCACCTTCAAGAAACCTGAAGCCGCATACAAGGTCATCTTTGATGCCGGTCCCGGCCACGTGGTAGAAGTGCCGGGTGAGGAAATCACGGAATAGGGACTGAGTATCCGCGGATTACACGGATTATTAACAAGCAGCAATCAACAAATAATAAAGGAGGATAAATTATGAGGAGATTGGCCTTGCTATTGTCTTTAATTATGGTCTTTGCATTGAGCGCCCCGGCCTATGCCCATTTTCAGATGATCTACAGCCCGGAGAGTGTTCCGAAATCAAAAAAGCTTAATCTTAAGCTGGTCTTTACCCATCCCTTTGAAGCGGGTCACACCATGGACATCGGGAAGGATGAAAAAGGCAAGATCCATCCACCCATAGCCTTTGGAGAGATGCATAAAGGCAAGAAAAAGGACCTGCTCAATAAGCTAAAACCGGTTGCCTTTACAAGCCTGACAAACAGCGGAAGGGGATATGAGGCCGATGTAAGGCTTAAAGGAATGGGAGATCATATCTTCTATTTTGTTCCTGCGCCGTACTATGAAGGTTCAGAGGACATCTATATACAGCATTGCACAAAGGCTATTTTCAATGTGGCCGGCGCGCCGACAGACTGGGATCAACCGGTTGGTGACCCTCTCCCTGTTGAGATTGTGCCACTGGACAAACCTTATGCCCTTTGGGTCGGTAATGTCTTCAGAGGCATTGTGACCTGCAAAGGAAAGCCGGTTCCTTATGCCGAAATAGAGGTAGAATATCTGAACCATGATATTAAAGGCAATGCCTTTGTTAAGGAGGCCAAGGTCGAGGCCCCCCACGATGCCCTGATTACCATGACCATAAAAGCAGATGTAAACGGCGTATTTGCATTCGGTATTCCCAAGGCAGGCTGGTGGGGATTTGCAGCCCTTGGCGCTGGGGGAGATCTGAAATACAACGGCAAAGAGCTGTCCCAGGACGCCGTGATCTGGGTCCAGGCCAAGGACATGAAATAACGCAGCGAAAAACCGGCGAAAGCGTGCCGATCCCAGGAATCGGCAGGAGCCTTACGGGTCCTGATACAAGGCGGGACAAGTGAAGGCGCAACAAGGTTCATAAAAAGCGCGAGCCTGTTGCGCCTTTTTGTTTGAATGAGGGAAGAGGTGAAGAAATAGCCACTGTCCCGCGGTCCCAGGCCAATTTTTATAGTTTGTAAATATTGTTGGCAGATACGAGAGCATTTGCCTTTTAAAAAACATCCAAGGAGGAAAGAGCTAATGCGAGCAATTAAGAAGGAGTGTAATGTTTTGATGAAAAGATTGATGATCACTGTCTTGTCTCTGTTTGTTGGCGGTCTCATGCTTTCCGCGCCCGCCTTTGGGGAAGGAATATCTAACTATGACCTTATGATGGAATTGAAGGCAATGAAGGAGCGCATGAAGGCGCTTGAGAAGGAACTGGATAAAGAAGATAAAAAAATCGAGGACCTCAAGACGAACACGGAAAAAAGATTAGAGGATATTACATTGCATCCGGAAGAACGCCCGCCAATGAAGCTGGAAGCGCCAGAAGGGGAGGCGAAATGGAGTGAGCGAATTATATTTTCAGGTTTGATTGAAGGGGAATTTTCCAGTGAGAAACAAACATGGAAGAATCCGGACAGAGAGGCGCGGGATGATAATTTCAGCCTCGCAACAGTGGAGCTCGGCATTGAGGGCCAGATCAACAAATATACAACGGGCAATGTTGTTCTTCTGTACGAGCAGGATGAGGATGAAGACAGGCTGCGCCTTGATGAAGGCACAATTACTATCGGCGGAATCGAAGAGACCTATGGATTATACTTTTTGGGCGGCAAGTATTATCCTCATTTTGGCGAGTTGAACTCCTACTTTGTATCTGATCCGTTGGTTGTGGAAATCTTTGAGATCCGGGAAACAGCAGCGCAGGTCGGGTATGAAGGTGACTGGTTTGCGGCAGGCGCAGGCGCTTTTCATGGCGATGTACAAAAGACAGGTGATGATGAGAGCAGGATCAAGGGCTTTTTTGCGGATGCTAATTTCCACAATCCTGAAGATACAATAGGTGGTCTTTCCCTTCTTATCGGAGGCTCCTACCTGAATAATGTGGCAGATACCAACCTTCAGGATGAGGTGGTCGGGATAAAAGATTACGTTGGTGGTCTTGCAGGTTATCTTGTGGCTGAATACGGCCCATTCAGTTTCGGGGCCGAATACATCAGCGCCCTGGATAAATTTAATCCGGGTGAGATGAATTATGCAAAGGACAGGGCCGGGATTGCCCAAAAAACGGAACCGGCTGCTTACAATTTAGAGTTTGCATACAGGCCAATTGATACTGTCCAGTTGGCCCTGAAGTATGAAGGCTCCAAAGATATGTTCGGCCTGTACCCGGAGAAACAGTATGGGGGCTGCATAAGCTGGGAAATGTTTAAGTACACAGTCCTTTCAGCCGAGTACCTGCACGGAACTTATGACGAGAATAACGAAGAATCAAAGGATGACAGGAACTGCTTTACCATACAGTTGGCCGTGGAATTCTAATATTGAACCGCAGAATACCGGACAGGGAATAATGAATGTCGAAGTATTTAAAAATCGAATAAAACCTTTTGCTTCGACATTCCTTTGTTCGATATTCAAAAAACCCGAAAACCCGGCTCTCATTCCATTGGCCGGCGGTGTGGCGCCGGAACTTTGCTTAGCATAGCCCCAACAAAGGTTTCCGCTTCAAGGCCTTGTCGATCCTATTTTTATACCGACGCGCTTCGCTGCAAGCTTAAAAAAAGGTAACCGTTCACGGGGTCTTGAGAGCTCCCTCATACATTGATATGAGAAAATCGCATCAGCTCAATAATTGGGGGGATAACAGCGACCGTGCCACCGGGGCAGGAGGATTTTTCTGATATCTCACTCATCCATCCGGCCACCCTTGACCGCTCAATTCAGTTCATCCCAGGCCTGCCGCCTGCTCAGGCGCTTCACCTCGTTCCAGGAATCAAGCGAGCGAGCCTGGAGGTTGAGCGGGCCGGGCTTCTTTTCCCAATTGCCGATGCATGGTGCACTAACCCCAAGAAGAGTTGCGAATTGCTGCTGTGACATGCCGAATTTTTTACGCAATGCCGCAACGGCCTTGCCGGTAACAGGCTTGGCGCTTTGCGCTGCGCGCGGCTTTGACTTCGTGACGACCTTGCGTGAGGCAGACGTTTTTCCAGCCTGAATCGTACGCTTGATGCCTTTCTTTTTGTGCGTTGTCGTCACGTTAACCGCACTCCCGGCCGGCTGCTCTGCTCTGTGCACAGTATTTTTTGCGCGGCGTCCGGGCTTGGCCTTGACAGGTTTTGCTTCTTCCGACATCTCAATGCCGAACACCTCCTCCAGGGCGTCGTCCGCAATGCGCTTTCCCTTAGTCTTTCCGGTATGGGTCGCAACCCCGACATCAGTGCCGATCAATTCTTCATGGTCCACTCCCCGCAGAAGGAAAAGCAATTCTGGCTTTTCGTCCAGCCGGGCGCCCACCCCATAAAGCGCTGCGGCCACGTGCTTGCACATCGCGGCCCAGTCTGGACAACTGCATGTCAGGCTGATTTCCCCGGGCAAAGGGAACAGCCCCTTATCGCGGTCGGTCACAATGGACATCACATTGCTGGAAAGCCGACCTTGAAGCAGTTCCAGCAGTGAGCCGATTTTCCCGGCGCATCTTTTCTTGACAGCGGCCCATTTCTTCCGGCCCAACGTCTTGATGACTATCTTCACCTCGTAAAGCTCGGAGCCGCTGACCATGGCTTTGATCTCCCCCTTGCCTACCTCAAGGTGGCACACCGAACCGTTGCGGACATAGGTGCGGCCACGCGGCAACCGATTCTCGTAATCGCTGAACGACTCGAGGTGCTCGCACCAGGCCTTCCCCCAAAACGTTTTCGCGATTTTCCTTCCCTCGATCTCCACGGGTTGAATATCAAGCCCGTTCTTCCGAAGCCTGTCCATCTTCTTCAAGGCACTCGCCCGGCGCCGCGCTACCGGCACATACGGTTTCCATTGCCGCCAACTCATCATTCGCCCCCTAAAAACCAGCCCGATTGATATCCAGGGCCACGGTTTTCAGCAATTCCTCGTTGCTCATTTCCGTGAGCATGGATTCGGCTCCGGCCTTCAGGATATCGTCGGCAAGATCTGTTTTTTCATTGATCAGCATGTCAATTTTCTCCTCGACCGTCCCCCTGCAAATGAACTTGTGGACCACCACATTTCGATGCTGACCGATACGGAAGGCCCGGTCCGTGGCCTGGTTTTCCACCGCCGGATTCCACCAACGGTCGAAATGGATCACGTGCGCTGCGGCGGTCAGGTTGAGCCCCGTACCGCCGGCTTTCAGAGACAATACAAAAAAAGGCGGTCCGTCTTCCCGCTGGAAGGCATCGATCAGGTCCCGGCGTTTCTTCACTGCGGTTCCCCCATGCAAGATGAGCCCCCCGCGGCCGAAAACCTCGCCAAGGAATGCGGCGAGCGGATCGGTTATTTCGCGGAACTGGGTGAACACAAGAACTTTTTCCTGCCGCGACGCTATTTCCTCGCATATCTCCCGGAGCCGATCGAATTTGCCGCTGTCGGCCGGATCGTATGCCCCGTCACCGAGAAACTGGCTGGGATGATTGCAGATTTGTTTGAACCGCATAAGGTAGGCCAATACCAGCCCGCGCCGCTTTATGCCCTCGAGTTCTCCCAGCTGCCGCGCGAGCTGCTCCACCGACCTGGCATACATTGCGGCCTGCTTCTTCGAGAGGCCACAAAAGGCCTTTACCTCGGTTTTGTCGGGCAGATCGGGAACAATGCTCTTGTCGGTCTTGAGACGCCGGAGGATATAGGGGCGCACCAGGTTCCGGAGCGGCGCGTACTGGTCAGGCCGGTTTGCTTCCAGGCCTTTAACAAACTTCTTGAACTTACTCGCCGAGCCCAGCAGCCCAGGACAGAGAAAATCGAACAGCGACCAGAGGTCGGAAAGCCGGTTCTCCACCGGCGTGCCCGTGAGTGCTATTCTCGCATCAGCTTTAAGTTTTTTCACGGCCTTTGTCTGGCGCGCGGCAGGATTCTTGACAGCCTGGGCCTCGTCCAAAACGACCAGCCTCCATTTCACGTCAAGCAGCCATTTCTGCCTGAGCAACATGCCATAGGTAGTCAGGACCACATCGGTTTTCACCAACGTCTTGTCAGGATTTTCCGCGACCGCGGCCAGGATTGTTTTGTCCGTTTCCGAGGGGTGAACAAAAAAGGCCTTGAGAGTAGGGGCAAAGCGGTTCAGCTCGGCCTTCCAGTTGGCCAAAAGCGTTGCGGGAAGCACCAGGAGTGAGGTTTTGCCGGATGAGCCTTTCTTTTCTTTCATCGCCAAAAGGAGCGACAATACTTGAATAGTCTTGCCCAGGCCCATATCGTCGGCCAAACATGCGCCGAGTCCGATATTTGACAAAAACCACAGCCAGTTATGCCCGATTTGCTGGTAATGACGAAGCGTACCGCGAAGGTCCTTGCTGTACCTGCCGGGGGCCAACCCGTCGGGATTGCGCAGGCCGGATAGAACATCGCCAAGCCACTTGCCGGAGTCAATGAAGGCCCACTCACGTTCTCCACTTCCAGCCGCACCATCGACATTCAGGTCCGCGGGGGCGCCCGACAGAAGTCGCATTCCCTCGATAAAAGAGATTCCTTGATCACCCGCCTCAGCCTGCACACGTTGCCAATGCTCAAGGGCTTGGGACAGTTTTTCCCGATCAACCTCGACCCACTGGCCCTTAACGTACGCCAAACCGTCCTCCGAAGCCATGAGCTGCCGCCATTCCCTCTCGCCAAGCCGTTGGTCTCCCAGGGCCAGGTCAACCTTAAAATCCAGCATCGCATCGATGCCGAGACGGCCTTGCCTTTTCTCCCCGATGGTTACGGCCACGCGCGGGCGGGGACGCTTCCGCCACCAGTCCGGCAGCCGTACCAGCAGACCGCATTCCTCAAGTATGGGCACGCTTTTGAGCAGGCGGTAGGCTTCACCGGGTGTCCACGCCAGTGGATGGAAAATATCGCCGGAATCGACCAACTCCCTGACAAAGTCAATCCGCTCCGATGCCAGATGCACGGGCGAAAGCAGCTTGATCAGCGCATCTTTGTTGCGTTCGCCCGCATATTCCTGCAGGGCCTTGCCCAAAGGCTGGTATTGCACCCGACCCCCCTTGGACAGGCGGGGTGCGTAGGTAGCCAGAAACGCGAAGGGCGACTCGGGATCCCGCTTGTTCTCGGCAAGGTGGAAGCAAACTCTGCCGACCTGGCGCCAAATCGCTGCGTGTTCCTTCAACCATCCAGCCAGACCCTCCTTCGATGTGGCAATCTGTTTTCGCACCCATACGTCCAGATCAGTCCAGGTGTCTTGAAGAATATCGCGGCAGAGGTATTCTGCACCCGCCATTGGTGGCACGGCAAGCAACATAGCCGCGAGTTCGGATTCATCCGGGGGTTCAATAGGCTTGATCCCCTTTCCGGCGGATTCGGGCGTGCGGCACAGGCGGGTCAGGTAACGGCAGGCAAAATCCCGCCAGAAAGATAATGATGGTGACGGCGGTATCTCCGGCCTCGTAGCAGCCAATGAGAAAAGGCCCGCAGCCTGTGATGACGAAAATGCGGCTGCAACTCTTCTCATCCAGGCATCGGGTGATACTCCGCTGTCGTGGCTGGCTTCCCTCAAACGAAGGCGTCCGGCCGGGCTTATGGCAAGCTCATAAGTCATTTCATCAATCGCCTGCAAATTCACGTTTATCGCTATTATTGAAACGATCGTTTTTCATTTGTTGTGAGATGTGGCCGGGCAACACATGTATAACCTATATTTGTAACGGCTCATTGAACAGGGGCAGGAGGGTTTTTCTGACGCGACTGCCGGGAGGGCGCCGGCTCTTTGTGACTTATCAGTGGGGGAAGCCGCAGCTCGACGAATGCGAGAATGCCAAAGGGGCAAGCCTGCCCGCCATTGCCTTGTTACCCATGTTACTTCCTTCTGCCATCGCAGATCCACGGGACGAAA
>JAGHEC010000358.1 GCA_021159525.1 Deltaproteobacteria bacterium
GGCCTTGGCAGGCGGGTGTCCCCCGCAGATAAGTCACTGAAGAGACCAGCCCGGAGGCCCGGAGCACAAGAAAAATCTGCCTGCCCCCGGTGGTACGGTCGCTGTTATCCCCCCAATTATTGAGCTGATGCGATTTTCTCATATCAGCGTACCAGGGAGATCTCAAGACCCCGTGAACGGTTACTCGATATGTTATGGCCCTGCGGTCGTTGGCCGTTGATGCAAGGCCCTAATCAAGATGAGACACCCAAGTGAATGCGAGGGCACATGGCTGTTCAAAACCGACAGATTTTGGTCCAAACCACCGAAAGAACGGATATAGTGGATCTCACAGGGCATGTGGACCGTAAGGTGAGGGAATCGAATGTCCAAAACGGGAGCGTCACCCTCTTCATTCCCGGGTCAACTGCCAGCCTCACAACCATCGAGTTTGAAAGCGGGGTTGTCAATGACCTGAAAAGGGCCATTGAGAGGATAGCCCCGGAGGATATCTTTTATGAACACAATCAACGATGGGGGGACGGCAACGGATATTCGCACGTGCGTGCCGCCATTCTGGGCCCTTCCCTTCATATTCCGATCATCGACGGCAAGATGACCCTGGGCACATGGCAGCAAATCGTACTCCTCGACTTTGACAACAGGCCTCGGAAAAGGCGTATTGTGGTTCAAATAACAGGAGAAAAGGGCACTTAGAGGTATGTGTGGACAAATCGACCTGTAGAGTTGATGGAATGGCGACCAGGCGGATCATCTTCCCGGACCATGAATTGATCGCGGGTCTGGCCGGGGAACACAATGCGCATCTTCACCTGATCGAGGAAGGCACGGGCGTTTCCCTGAACCTGAGAGGAAACAAGATAGGCATCAAGGGGAGAGACTGGGAGGTAGAGCTGGCCGAGACAGTTCTGAAGCAGCTCTACAACCTCCTGGAATCTGATTACCCCTTGTACCCGAGTGATGTGGAATATGCTGTCAGGATTGTGAGCGGAGATCCTTCCGCGGACCTGAAAACCATATTCAGAGAGGAGATCTCCATCTCCTCCAAAAAGAAGATCATCACCCCCAAGACCATCAACCAGAAAAACTATGTTGACAGCATCCGCAAGTTCGATATTGTATTCGGGATCGGTCCGGCCGGGACCGGCAAGACCTATCTGGCCATGGCCATGGCCGTATCGTCCCTCATCAAGAAGGAGATCAACCGGGTGGTCCTGGCAAGACCAGCTGTAGAGGCTGGAGAGCATCTCGGTTTTCTGCCGGGGGATCTATGCGAAAAGGTCAACCCCTATCTCCGGCCCCTCTACGATGCCCTGCACGACATGATGTCCTTTGAAAGTGCGTCCCGGCTCCTTGAGCAGGGGGTAATAGAGGTGGCGCCCCTTGCCTTTATGCGGGGGAGGACCCTGAATGACTCCTTTGTTATTTTAGACGAGGCGCAGAATGCCACGTCCGAGCAGATGAAGATGTTTCTCACCCGACTGGGCTTCAGCTCCAAGGCGGTCATTACAGGGGACGTCACCCAGACCGATCTTCCCAAAGGGAAGACCTCCGGCCTGGTGGAGGCCAAGGAGATCCTGAAAGGGGTCAAGGGGATCGAGTTTGTGTATTTTTCGAGGGAAGACGTCATTCGGCACCGGCTGGTCCAGGACATCATCGATGCCTACGAAAAGATGGAAAGGCAGAAGCAAGGGTTGGAGAACAGGGTCTGAAGGCCGGCGGTCCTCGGGCCTGAGACCGGATTATCATGACAAAAAAAACAGATCGATCAAGATTGACGGCTGTCGGCAAGCGGAAGCCCGCCCGGAAAAAGGAATCGGACACGGGCCACAGCGTGCCTAAAGGCCGCAGCCCCAAAAGCGCCTGGTTCGGGCCGGAGCCCAAGAGATGGTATATCCTCCTGAGTTTGAGCGCCATTATTGCCATCCTTCTGTTTCCGAGCATCCTGACCCCGCCCAAGCCTTACAAACTAGGGGATGTGGCCGACCGGGATATCAAGGCCTGCCGTGATTTTCTGGTGGAGGACACCCAACTCACCGAAAAGAACCGGCAGGAGGCCGTCCGGGCGGTCCTGCCGGTCTATGACTTTGATCCTGGCGGTACCGATATGGTGGCCAAACTAAGGGAGGCCTTTGATTCCGGCCGGCAGTATCTGGCCAAGTCCCTCGAGCTTTCCTACGGCTATGACAGCGGTTCTCTCGCTTCAGAGAAGGCCCTGGCCGACTACCTGGAGGCCGGGAACAACTTTAAAAACCGTTTCTTCGAGATCCTGGACATCCCGTTTAACCAAGACATCATCGACATCTTCATGAAAAACGGCTTCTCGCCCGAGGCGGAAGACACGACCATTGCCCTCATTACGGATCTGTTCGCGACCGGAGTGGTGGGCGACAAAAAAATCCTGATGAACCAGAGCGGCAAAGGGATCATCCTTCACGACATCCACAACGGGAAGGAGATGACAGTCACGGATCTGGATCGATTCTACGATGTCAAAAGTGCCAGGGAATCCATCAAAAACCGCAGCGAAGCCGTGATGCGGAAGGTTAAGCCCCCGGAACTGGCACAGGCCGTTGTCGAGCTGGTCAGCACCCTGGTCAAGCCCAATCTCACGTTTAACAATCGGGAAACGGCCTTGAGAAAGGAGCAGGCCCGCGACTCGGTCAAGCCCTTCTACTTCAAGGTAAAGAAGGGCGAGATGCTGACCCGGGAGGGCGAAAGGATCGCCCCCGAACACCTTCTGAAGCTGACCGAGCAGTATAAATTGTTAAAGCAGAAGGACATGATGGGAAGAGTGCCGGCCATGGCCATTCTCATCGCATGCCTTCTCGCCTCTATGTACATGGTGGGTCTGCTCAGCAAACGATCCTCCGACCTTGAGGTGAAAGACCTCCTTTTTCAGGCAGCAACGCTCCTGTTCATCTTTCTGGTCGTGGTTGCCTTCAATTTCGTGGCCTTTGAAATTGCCAGGGGATTCAGTTTCTTTTCCCCCAAGGCCCTGCTCTTTGCCGTTCCGGCGGCAAGCGGCGCCATGCTTATATCGATCTTCCATGGGGCAGGTGTGGCCGCCAGCTTTTCTGTTGTCATCTCGGCCCTTGCCTGTCTCGTGATGGAAGGCCGTATGGAATTCTTCATCTATTTTTTTGTCGGCTCCCTGGTGGCGGCCTCAGGGGTCAGGAACTGCCGCGAAAGGGGTGTTTTTATCAAGGCCGGCCTCAAGGTAAGCGCCTCCAATGTTATCCTGGCCGTTGCCATTGAGGGGCTGCATGGTTCGTTCTTTTCGCTGGAGGCCATTGTTGCATTCTGTTCGGCCTTTTTGGGAGGCATCCTGGTAGGAGTAACGGCCACGGGAATCCTGCCCCTGGTGGAGATGTCTTTCGGCTACACCACTGACATCAAGCTCCTTGAGCTGGCAAATCTGGATCAGCCCCTCCTGCGGGAACTCATGGTGCAGGCGCCCGGAACTTATCATCACAGCGTGATTGTCAGCAGCATGGTGGAGGCATCGGCCAGGGCCATCAACGCCAATCCCCTCCTCTCGAAGGTCGCTGCCTATTATCATGACATCGGCAAGATACGAAAGCCCCTTTATTTCATTGAAAATCAGGGGGGGAAAGGAAACAAGCACGAGAAGCTTGCCCCTTCCATGAGCAGTTTGATCCTCATCTCTCATGTCAAGGACGGCGTTGAACTGGCAAAGCGATATCGGCTGGGCAAGGAGATCATCGATATCATCCGGCAACATCATGGCACTTCCCTCATTACCTATTTTTACGAAAAGGCCAAGGACCAGGGGGAGAAAAAAGGGGGAAAATGCCTGCCTGTAGAAGAGGCCGACTTTCGATATCCCGGTCCCAAGCCCCAGACCAAGGAGGCGGGGCTTGTCATGCTCGCGGATGTGGTGGAGGCGGCATCCAAGTCTCTCATAGACCCTACGCCGGCCAGGATCCAGGGCATGGTGCAAAAGATGATCAACAAGATCTTTTCCGACGGTCAGCTGGATGAATGCGAGCTGACTCTCAAAGATCTGCACGAGATCGCCAAGAGCTTCAACAAGACCCTGAGCGGGATTTTCCACCACCGTGTGGAATACCCTGAACCGGCCGCGCGGATCGTGGCATTCCGGGATCGTGATGCAACCCACGAAGCAGGGGAATCAGCCCCCAGAAAAGGAAAAAATGGCCATACAGATGCAGTTTCATCAGCAGGTCCCCGACCTGAAAAAAAAGGTGATCAGGGAGAAGTTAGAGAGGGTCTTAGGCGACTTGGGCTGTCGTGACAAGGAGTTGAGCATCCTTTTCACAGATGACGGCTGTATGGCGGACCTCAACAGGCGCTATCTGGGGAGGGAGGGGCCCACCAATGTCCTGGCCTTCCCCATGATGAATGCCGACCCGCACACAGACCAAAGTCCTGATATTGATACGGGCCTCTTAGGAGACGTGGCCATCTCTCTTGATACAGCCCAAAGAGAAGCACAGGAAACAGGGGAGACCCTGGAGGAGACCGTTGAGCGGCTGCTCATCCATGGAATCCTGCACCTGTTGGGCCATGACCATGTAGGCGACAGGACCGCCAGGGCTTTGATGGAGAGAGAAGAAGAACGGCTGATAGCCTTATTAAAGGAAGGATAATAACTATGGCAAGATTAGCGGTAAACGTAGACCATGTGGCCACGGTGCGCCAGGCCAGGGGGGGCAGTGAACCCGACCCGGTCCTTGCGGCAGGCCTGGCCGAACTGGCAGGGGCCGACGGGATCATCTGTCATCTCAGAGAGGACCGCCGGCACATCAACGAGAGGGACCTGCGGCTGCTGCGACAGACCGTCAAGACTCGGCTAAACATGGAGATGGCCGCAGTGGACGAGATCGTGGGGATTGCCCTTGAGGTAAAACCGGACATAGTTACACTGGTGCCGGAGAAACGGGAGGAACTCACCACCGAAGGGGGCCTAGACGTAAAGGCCCAGCCCTATCATTACCGGGAGGCAACAGAGCGACTCAAGGGGGCACGCATCCAGGTGAGTTTCTTCGTGGATCCAGACCCGGGTCAGATAGAGGCTGCCCGCCAGTGCGGGGCCGATATTGTGGAGATCCATACTGGTCACTATTCCGATGCCCGGTCCGAGCTGGAGGCTGCAGAAGAGTTCGGCCGGATCGTGAAGGCCGTTGAATCTGCGGCCAAACTGGATCTCAAGGTCAGCGCCGGCCACGGGCTCAACTATGTAAATGTCAAGCGTTTCAGGGATCTGCACAAGATTGAGGAGTACAGCATCGGACACAGCATCGTGGCCATGGCGGTTCTGGTCGGCTTTGAGGCCGCGGTTCGCAAGATGATCGACCTGGTCAGGCATTTTTAGCATGATCGATGGCATCGGCGTAGATCTGGTGAGCATCCCGCGAATGGAAAAGGTCGTCCTGACCTGGCAAGACCGATTTATCCGTCGGGTGTTCACGGTTCAGGAGGCGCGGGTCTGCCGCCAGAGGCCTGCTTCCCATGCGGCCTTTGCCCTTCGATTTGCAGCCAAGGAGGCCTTTTCAAAGGCCTTGGGCCTGGGGATGCGGCAGGGCCTGCGGTGGCTCGACATCGAAGTCTTCAATGACGCCTCGGGAAAACCCGGTCTCAGGCTCTCGGGCATGGCCGCCAGGATCTGCCGCGAGAGGGGGATCAGCGGCATCCACCTGAGCCTTTCAGATGATGGAAATTACGGCATCGCCATGGTGGTGCTGGAAAGGGAGACATGACATGTTGACTGCCAGCGATATCATGACAAGAGAAGTGATCACTGTCAAAAAGGACACCTCCCTCAAGGAACTTGGCGAGATCCTTTATCAGCATCACATCAACGGAGTTCCTGTAGTGGACGAGGATGGATCCCTGACAGGAATCATCTGCGAGAGCGATCTGATCCGCAAAGACAAGAAGCTCCACATACCCACGGTGGTAACCATTTTTGATGCGGTTATCTACCTTGAAAACCCGAAGAACCTGGAAAAAGAGTTTCGGAGAATCAGCGCGGCCACGGTGAAAGACCTTTTTACCCCGAACCCGGTGACCGTGGATGAAAAGACCCCTATCGACGAGATTGCCACACTGATGACCGAAAAAAAGGTCTATACCATCCCGGTCATGGACAGAGATCGTCTGGTCGGGATCATCGGCAAGGCGGATCTTATAAGGACGATTCCGCGTTGAGAGAGGTGTCCGTTACATTCCGGACATCCTCGCCGAAAGAGACCATCCAGCTGGGGCAAGCGCTGGGGAAATGCCTGCAGGAAGGAGATGTGGTGGCCTTGGTCGGCGACCTGGGAAGCGGCAAGACATGGTTTGTCAAAGGCCTTGCCCTTGGCCTGGGGGTTGGGCCCGACCAGGTGGTCACCAGTCCTTCCTTTTCCCTCATGAACGAATACGAGGGCCGCTGCACGTTGTTTCATATTGACGCCTATCGTCTTGAGGCCGTCTCTGATTTCCTGGATGCCGGGCTTGACGATTATCTCCACGGACACGGCGTGGCCGTGATGGAATGGGCTGACCGGTGGCCTGAGGTCCTCCCTGAGAGGCATTGGAAGGTCCGGATCGCCATTTTGGATGAACATTCCCGGGAAATCACCCTTTTCGCAGGGCATCCTGATGCAATCAAGGTCCTGAAGTATCAGCTCAATAAGTAGGGGGATAACAGCGAACGTAGTGCCGGGGCAGGATGATTTTTCTTCCGCTCCGGGCCTCGGGGCTGGTCTCTTCAGAAAAACCCTCCTGCCCCTGTTCATTGGGCTCTTACGTCCTGAAAAAGATTGAAACGGAGGAGACTTAGGAAAGAATATGGCGCTCATCGTTCAGAAGTACGGCGGCACCTCGGTGGGGAGCATCGAAAAGATTCGCGCTGTTGCCGAGCGGGTAATCAACACTGCGAAACAGGGGCATCGGATGGTAGTGGTCCTGTCGGCCATGGCCGGTCAGACCGACGGCCTCATTCGACTGGCCCATCAATTGAACCGGGACCCGGATCCCAGGGAACTGGACGTGCTTATGTCAACGGGCGAGCAGGCAAGCGTGGCCCTTTTTGCCATTGCCGTGAAATCCATGGGTCATGAAGCCTGTTCGCTGCTTGGGTTTCAGGCAGGCATCCATACCGACGACCTGTACGGCAAGGCCCGCATCCACGATGTTGAACCAGGCCGGATCATAAGAAATTTGGATCAGGGCAGGATCGTGACCGTGGCAGGGTTCCAGGGGATCGACGGGCGAGGAGACATCACCACCCTGGGAAGGGGTGGTTCCGACACCACGGCCGTTGCCCTGGCAGCAGCCCTGAATGCAGACGTATGCGAGATCTATACGGACGTAAACGGGGTCTACACCACAGACCCCAACATCTGTCCCAAGGCAAGGAAGATGGATTTTATTGCCTATGACGAGATGCTGGAAATGGCGAGTCTGGGGGCCAAGGTCCTGGAGATCCGGTCTGTGGAATTCGCAAAGAAATTCAATGTGCCGATTCACGTGAGATCAACCTTTGCCAACGAAAGGGGTACGATGGTGGTTGCTGAGACAAAGGATATGGAAAAGGTCGCAGTATCCGGAGTGGCCTATAACAAAAATGAGGCCAGGGTGACCATCCGCAAGGCACCGGATCAGCCGGGCATTGCGTCCCGGATATTTGAGCCTGTTTTCAAGGCCGGCATCGTGGTGGACATGATCGTGCAGAACACGAGCCAGGACGGCATGACCGATCTGACCTTCACTGTGCCCAAGACCGATTTCTACAAGACCATGAAGCTGGTCACCGACGTGGCCGTGAAAATCGGGGCCGAGCGGGTCCTGGGCGACGAGGACATCGCCAAGGTATCCATTATCGGCGTGGGCATGCGCACCCACGCCGGGGTTGCCAAAAAAATGTTCGAGACCCTGGCCAGGGAAAATATCAACATTATCATGATCAGCACCTCGGAGATCAAGATATCCTGCGTCATTGAAGAAAAGTATACGGAACTGGCGGTGCGCGTTCTTCACAGCACCTTCGGACTGGATGCCGACCCCGGTAAAACATCGCAGCAATGAAAAACGACCAAAGGGATCCACATGATCAAGGCCATTTCCAAGGATTCTCTCTTCATTATATGTTCGACCTTCAGTTTTCTTTTGGCGTGTGTCCATGATCACCCTGGGTATTGATACATCGTGCGACGATACGTCTGCCGGCGTGGTCAGGGACGGAAGGACGGTCCTGTCCAGCGTGGTCCATTCCCAGGTGCAAATCCATCATCCCCACGGGGGGGTGGTCCCGGAACTTGCATCACGGGAGCATATCCGAAA
>JAGHEC010000037.1 GCA_021159525.1 Deltaproteobacteria bacterium
AAGGCAATGGCGGGCAGGCTTGCCCCCTCCGCATTCTCGACTTCGTCGAGCTGCGGCTTCCCCCGCTGATAAGTCAGGAAGAGACGGCGCCCTCCCGGCAGTCGCGTCAGAAAAACCCTCCTGCCCCCATTTATTGAGCTGTTACATATGAATGATCTCAAAAAACCAGAAGGGGCTTTTGATCTGCACCAAGACATTCTACTGCTTTATTGACATTGTATGTGGATATATACACTATTAAATGCGGTTTGGCAAGACCCCTGTGGGTCTGCAACTCCCGGCCGCGCTGCGCGGAGGAACTACCTGGAACCCGTGAAGTTGAGATGGCGAGCTGTCCCGCATGCGGTCCCACGGCTGTTAGCGGTTTTAGATTGACCCTGCGGAGGTTATGTGCCATAGAAATACCGGTTGTAAACGTTCACGGGTGATTTTTGGTCAAATTTGGGATTGTCCGCCTCACGTAACAGCTCAATAAATGGGGGCAGAAGAATTTTTCTTCCGCTCCGGGCCTCCGGGCTGGTCTCTTGAGTGACTTATCTGCGGGGGACACCCGCCTGCCAAGGCCGATTGAGCGTTCTTGCCAAGACTTTCGTCCCGTGGATCTGCGATGGCAGAAGGAAGTAACATGGGTAACAAGGCAATGGCGGGCAGGCTTGCCCCCTTTGGCATTCTCGACTTCGTCGAGCTGCGGCTTCCCCCACTGATAAGTCACAAAGAGACGGCGCCCTCCCGGCAGTCCCGTCAGAAAAACCCTTCTGCCCCCATTTATTGAGCTGTTACGTTAAATATGTCCCTACTGTTGAAGACATCGGTAAAGTGATCGAGGTAGCCGATCCTAATACCCAGGATTATCTCTGGACAATCAGGGAGACCATGGGAAGGGTCAGCGAGATCAATCGCCTTACATGGCATGATGTGGATTTTGAGCAAAGATATGTTGTGCTCTATACGCGAAAAAAAAGAGGCGGTCACCTGACACCCAGGAAAGTGGCCATGACCGAGAAGCTTTTCGAGGTCCTCTCTCGGAGATATGAAAACAGGGACAAGGCCAAACCCTGGATCTTCGGGCACAGGTACTGGAGTACGAAGGAAGGAAGGTTCAAGGAAGGCCCGTACAAAGACAGGAAAAAGATCATGAAGATCCTGGGTAAGAAGGCAGGGGTCAGGTATTTTCGCTTCCATTCTTTAAGACATGCCGGTGCATCCATTATGGACGGAAATAATGTGCCATTAGGTGCTATACAGAGAATCTTGGGCCATGAGAACAGACGAACCACAGAGATCTATCTGCATAGCATCGGTGAGATGGAGCGTCAGGCCATGGCTGTTTATGAGCGGGCGAGAAAAAAGTCACACACAAATTCACACACACGTAACATGGTACAAAAAAAGAGGATTAGGTATGGCCACCTAACCCTCATAAAATATTAAAGTTTTTTGGTGCCGAGACGCAGAATCGAACTGCGGACACGGGGATTTTCAGTCCCCTGCTCTACCGACTGAGCTATCTCGGCGCATCATTGGGAACGGATTATAGCAATGACGTATGATCAGGTCAAGATCAATTTCACGTTGTGGCCATTTCTCCCGGTTGTCAGGGGTCTTCTTGGGAGATGATCACCCTTCCGGCGCCCGCACGGCACAGATACTGAGACGTCCTTGCCCGATAGGCCTACGCGATGAGACTGTGGAGTTCTTGGATCAGGTCATCGTATTCATGCCCCTTAAAACAGAACTTCAGTTCCTGAAACCCCGCCCGCATCTTCTTGACCTGATCCAGGACCGTGGCGTTGTCCACGATCACATCGCGCATCAACTGGGCCAGGGCCTGGAAGTCTGCTGCTTCCATGCCGAACCGGGTCATCTCCGAAACCCCCATACGCAGGGCCCCGGACGCGGTAAATCCTTCCTCGTCCGTATTGGCCTGATAATTACAGATGATGTTGTTGGCCTCCAGCCGCTCTGCGATCTCCGGCCCCCGGCCGTAGCCCACATCCACCACCACCTGGTGGGTCTCGGTGAAGTCAATTGCAGGATCCCCGGCCACCTTGAGCCCTGCATCCCTGAGTGCACGGGCAAAGGCCTTGGCATTGGCAATAACCTGTCTCTGGTAGATGTCTTTAAAGTGGTTCATCTCGTAGGCGGCCATGAGGAGCCCAAGGAGGGTCCCCAGATGATGATTCGAGACCGACCCCGGAAACGCCCGTCGTTGGATTGACTCCCATAGGGCATATCGTTCATCCTGTTCCTCGAAGCCGCAGCCCACAATCCCCCGCTGAGTCCCGAAAAAGGTCTTGTGGGTGGAGCCGGTGACCAGGTCCGCGCCCTCGGCAAACGGCTCCTGGAAATGGGGACCGACAAGGCCCAGCACATGGGCCATGTCATACATGACAACCGACGGAATTCCTTGATCATCCAAAAATTGCCGGATCTCGGACACGGGTTCCTTGTGGAGGACCATGCTCTTGCCAAAGATGATGAGTTCGGGCCGATACTGATCGATCAACTTGAGGGTGGCCGGGACATCCATCTGGAACGGGTTGTCGGGCATAACCGGGAAATTGACAACGGCAGGCCGCTCGGTCCTGGGGTCCCGGGCCACGTAGTCCTTCAAGGCCCCCATGGGCTGGGCGCTCAAGTGGCCCCCCTTGCCGATATGGTTGTTCATGATCTGCCGGATTCGTCCGGGTTCCTGTTTGCGGTCGGCCCTGTTGAGATAATCCACCATTGCGCTGAACACGGCCGTGTTGGCCATCTGCCCGCTGATGAGCCGGGTCTCCACCTCTTTGCACCCCAAAAAGGCCTTCATCTCCGCCTCCAGCATCTCCTCCACCCGGCCGATAAACCGGGTGCCTTGGTAATAGAAGATGTCCGCCTGATAGAATGCCGGAGACTTTCGATGCTCCGCATATCGAAACGCCGGGTCCATGACCGAGAGGAGCCGGGCCATGGGGGAGATGGTCATTTCAGAAGGGATCAAGTTTATGCATTCCCGCTGACGCCATACAGTGTTCCGAATGGCCTCCGTCATGAGCGCTTTGGCCAGGGACGGCCGGTCGTCGAACGGAAGCTCGTGGGTTGGCGCAGGATGATTTGCCAAAATGGGACGGGCATACGGCGGGGCCTCGGATCGCATGTGAAAGGGAACGGTCAAGGCATCCGCCTTTTTACCGCGAATCTCCACCAGAAGTTGTTCCTCGTCCAAAATGTCGCTGTCGATATAGCACAGGGCGATGGAACGGAGTTCGTGTTCATCAACAAAGCGGGATTCCAGCCCTTCTCCTTCTACCCGCCACAAGGGGACCGCAGTCCCGCTGGTGACATACCCTACTTTCATAGTGTCCTTGAAGAGCATGGCCCCTTCCCGCGCAATCCCCCTGCCGATAACGGCCAGGTGCCGGATCATACGTGGCAGGTCCTGAATGTGCGAAAAATCCCCGGCCAAGATCTGCTTGAGGGCCGCCTGCTGCCGGGTTAAGGCCTCCCTTCCAATGAAGTCTCCTTTAAGGGGTGAAAAGCTCACTGCGAATCGGGACAGGGGGCAGGCCATAACGGGAATCTCTTTGCCGTCCCGGTCCTGTCCCAGTTCGTGGCCGTAAAGGGGGAGCCCGGCCTCCAGACGGAGGGTGTCCCTCGCCCCCAAGCCGATGGGCGTTGCCCCATTACTTAGAATCAGTTCCCAGAGCATGAGACCGTCCTTCCGGTCCGCAAACAGCTCAAAGCAGAGAGGTTCGCCCGTATATCCGGTCCGGGAGACCTTGACCTGTGCGCCGGAAATCTCGACCTGGCTCACGGCGTTTCGCATGGGTTCGGGCAGACGGCCTGATGACACGATTTGTTCCATCAGGGCGCGCGATTTTGGCCCCTGAAGGGCGAGCATCACGATATCCTCACTTTGGTCCATCAACTCCACATCCTGGAATTCCTTTGCCAGGCGGACCAGGTGATTCCAGTCCTTTTCCCGGTTGGCCGCATTGACCACCAGCAGATATTCCTCTTCCACAAATCGGTAGAGATAGGCGTCGTCCACGGCCCCGCCTGTGGTGGTCGGGATGAGCGTATACTGTGCCCCGGCGGTTCGAATATCGAGCCCCTCAGCGTTATTGGTCAGAACATGCTGCAAAAACCCAAGCGCTCCCCTGCCCCTCACAATAAACCGGCCCATATGGGACACGTCAAACAGCCCGGCCCCCTTGCGGGTGGCCAGATGCTCTGCAATAATTCCGGTCGGGTAAAAAACGGGCATTTCCCAGCCCCCAAATTCCACCATTTTGGCCCCCGCAGCCACGTGTAGGTCGTGGAAAAGCGTCTTCTTCAGTTCGGTCATGTATTATGTCTCCTTTTTATGATGCCCCTCGGAAGGTTCACGGGATAGGCCGTAGCAAGACTGGCCATCCTATATCAGTCAAGCTAAATTTCGTCAACAGGAGAAAACACCGCTTGAGAATTGCATTTGATAGTAACAGCTCAATAAATGGGGGCAGGAGGGTTTTTCTGACGCGACTGCCGGGAGGGCGCCGTCTCTTTGTGACTTATCAGTGGGGGAAGCCGCAGCTCGACGAATGCGAGAATGCCAAAGGGGCAA
>JAGHEC010000473.1 GCA_021159525.1 Deltaproteobacteria bacterium
CGCAGCTCGACGAATGCGAGAATGCCAAATGGGCAAGCCTGCCCGCCATTGCCTTGTTACCCATGTTACTTCCTTCTGCCATTGCAGATCCACGGGACGAAAGTCTTGGCAAGAACGCTCAATTGGCGTTGGCAGGCGGGTGTCCCCCTCAGATAAGTTACTGAAGAGACCGGCCCGGAGGCCCGGAGCAGAAGAAAAATCTTCCTGCCCCGGCACTACGTTCACTCTTATTCCCCTGATTATTGAGCTGATACACATCATCCGTGGAATTTGTTTTTCCTCAATGATTTCTAATTCCCCAGCAGGACAGCGGGCGCCCGGGTGAGCATGGGATCGCTGCATGCAGCCATCACAATGGCCTTCCCGGGACACTCGGCCACGCACATGCCGCACCCCCTGCATAAAGCGGGGTCGATGTAGGCGGCCCCGCGGTCATGGTCGATGACCGGGACGTGGAACGGGCATGTGCGGACACAGGTGCAGCACACTGCGCATTTGTCCGGGAGGACCTCGGCCACCAGCCCGCCTACCTGGAGACTGTCGCGGGAGAGGATTGCGAGGGCCCGGGCAGAGGCGGCCCTGGCCTGGGCGATGCTTTCCATGGTATCCTTGGGATACACTGCCAGGCCGGCCACATACACGCCCTTTTCCGTAGAGTCCGTGGGTTTCAGTTTCTCAGGGGATTCGGCAAAAAATCCGTTTGAGTCGAGGTTGACCCTGAAGATGTCGGCCAGTTCCGGGTTATTGGACCCTACGATGGCGGTCTGGAGGGAGACGATATCGGCCTCGATGGCGATGGGTTGCTGGAGGACCTGATCGTAGACCACTACGCGGAGATTATCCCCCTTGGGAGCCGGTTCGACCACCGGCTTGTTGTCTGCGGTGTAGCGGATAAAGATGACTCCTTTGGACCGGGCTTCCCGATAGATGTTTTCCCTTTCGCCCACCGTACGGATGTCCCGATACAGGATATAGATATTCATGTCCGGGTTCTTGGTCTTGAGATCCACTGCAGCCCGTACTGAGAAGGCGCAGCAGATATTGCTGCAGTGGGGACATGCCGGCTCCCGAGACCCCACGCACTGGATAAAGACCATGTTCCGGGCCTTTTCAATAGAGACGGGATCTTCTATGCGCCGTTGCTCAAGATCTGACCAGATCAGGACATTAGGGTGGTTCCCCAGGAGGTATTCCTTGGGCCTTGCCGGATTGGCGCCCGAGGCCAGGATGGTGACGCCGTGGGAGACCTCTACGGACTTTCCATTCTGGTCCAAAACGGTTACAAAGTTGCCGGCAACCCCCCTGTTTTCCTTGACCCGGGTTTCGGTCATGAGGGTGATGTTGGGATCTTTTTGCACAGCGGCAATGAGCTCTTTGAGGTATGCCTGGGCGTCATATCCCTGCCAGGTGGTGCGAACGTGCCGTCCGTGGCCCCCGATCTGTTTTTCTTTCTCGACCACGGTTACAGGGTAGCCCTCCCTGGAAATGGCAAGCGCGCTCTCGAGACCGGCCACACCTGCGCCTACCACCAAAGCCCTCTTGGTTACCGGGATCTGCTGCAGGGACGGGGCCGAGAGGAGCAGTGCACGGGCCACGCCCATCCGGATGCGGTCCTGAATCTGGGTTGTGGCGGTCTGGGGGTCCATGGCCCTCAGGTCTACGAGATCGTAGAGATACGGATTGAGACCCGCCATCCTCAGGGCCTCCTCAATCAGGGACTTGTGGATTACCGGTGTGCAACTGGCAAAGACCAGGCGATTGGCCCCGCTCTTTTTCATCTGATCCGCAAGGCCGTTGAGTATATCGCCTTCAATCTGTACCGCGGCCTTGACGCCCGGGGTCTTGAGAGCATATGTCTCTATTTCCCTGCCTGTTTCAGGGGCCATGCCGGGACAGAGATGGTAGGCCACGAGGGCCTCGGGATCCTTGTCCTCCAGGTTCACCGGAGCTGGATATTCTCTTGGGGAGGAAAAGGGCTCGGGTGCGAGAAAAGCGGCGATTTCCGAGACTACGGCGCCGGCCTGGGTGATGGACTGGTTGATGTCATGAGGTCCGCTCAGGCCGCCGCACACAAACACGCCGGGGATATTGGTGGAGACCGGTTGAAAGGGTTCCACGTTTACAAACAGGTCCTCGCTCAGACGGACGCCCATCTCTTTGGCCGCAGCCACAGCCTCTTTGGCCGGCCGGATACCGACTGAAAGGACCACCATGTCAAAGGTCTCTTTTTCAAGATGTCCGCTTTCGTCGGCGTAGGCAATCAGGAGATCATCTCCTCCGGGGGCTGCGTCTACAGTATGAATCCGACTCCGGACCAGGCGCACGCCTTTGTCCACTGCGGCATTGAGATAATCTTCATAGCCCTTGCCCTGAGTTCTCATATCCATATAAAATATAGTGGTCTCGATCTCGTCGTCTCTATCGCGGGTATTGACTGCCTCTTTAAGGGCGTACATGCAGCAGACAGATGAGCAATAAGGGGCGTCGCACTGGTTGATGTCCCGGGACCCCACGCACTGGAGCCACGCCACCTTCTTGGGGACTTTGCCGTCTGAGGGCCTTTTGAGGATGCCTTCGCCGGGACCTGACGGCTTTTGCATCTGCTCGAATTCGACGCTGGTAACCACATTGGGGATCTGGCCATATGCGTAGGTGGCATGCTGTGCAGGATCGAAGGTTTCAATCCCCGCGGCCAGGATTATGGCGCCGACCTTCAGTTCCTTTTTTCCTTGTTCTGTCTGGATCGAGACATTGAAGTTGCCTATGTCTCCCGAGACAACGGAGAGCCGGGCGTTGACCATGACGTTAATGTTTGGGTCCTGTTGACACGCGGCAATGCGTGGGTCCATTTTGCAACATGTACACAGGGGGTATGTCCGGTGGAGCTTGGGGATCATGCCGCCCAGTGCGGACGTATGCTCGATGAGATGGACGCCGTAGCCCGCATCGCTAAGAGAGAGAGCCGCCTGAATCCCGGCGATCCCGCCGCCCACAATCAGGACAGGGCCTTTTGGTTTTTCTTGACTCATGATGTTTGTCTCCTGCTTGTTGACCGATTCGGTGTTTGTGTGAGAAACTGAATTTGGATCAGGGATGTGAGCCCACTTTGTGAAATTCGTTACATGCCACACGGCACGCTTGCGTGTCAAGGAAAATCTTGGAAAACGGGGGCTGTTTTTCTGCTCGACGCCAAGGGGTTTCCGGTATAAATTGGCCCGGAAAGCTTCCCCCTCCTTGGGAGGTGGTGGGAGGCTGAAACCCCGTCCGGGCAGGACTTTGCCATGGAATGGATAGACTACATTGTCTGGTTTTTTCTTGTTGCCGCGGTTCTCTTTGTGATCGTCGGCATTTGGGTCGCTGTTACCTACTGGCTTACCCCCCATGTGGATCAGCCTGACGGACGGGCGCGGATCACCGGGTCGTGCGGCGACACCATGGAGATCTGTCTTAAATTCAAGGGAGGCCGGGTTTTCAAGACATCCTGCTGGACCGATGGATGCGCCTACAGCTTCAACTGCGTGTCATGTGCCGCAGACCTGGCCAGGGGAAGAAATCCGGACCAGGTCCTTGAAATCGATGCAGACCTGATCCAGCGCTCGGTGGGCGGTCTTCCTTCGGATCACTTGCACTGCGCCCGTCTCGCCGAGGAGACACTCCAGACCGCCCTGGACGATTATATGAAAAAGTCGGCAGGAGCTGCCTCATCGGATGGCGCCGGGACAGCCAAGGACTCTCGTTTTCGACATGTGGGCGCCATGCAGCAGATGAACGGATTCACGGATTCTGCGATTTGACGCGGTTCGATTGTCAACCATCAATACAGGAAGGAGGAAAAGACCGTGCACAAGATGAATCGATCGTTGCGCCGGCAGGTTATATGGAGCGCTGTCTTGCTGACGGCATTTGGCGTCGCGTCATGCGCCACGACCATCCCCGAGCTGCAGATCCAGTACACATTGCCTGCCCTGTCGGATCGATTGAAGGGACGGGTTGTGTCGCTGATCATAGAGGATCAAAGGGCAAACATGTCCATCATAGGGAGGGGGGCCCTCGGTGACTTTGAGGGATTTTCCAATGCTTTTGCTCTGAGCGTCGCAGAGCCCAACCAGACAGGGTCAAGTGTCGGAATATTTCAGGTCTCTCCTCTCCTGAGGGAGGCATTCACCAGGAGGCTGGGCCGTTCAGGCGTGAAGGTCCTCCCCGGTAAACAGGCGGGCGCCCCCACACTGGTGATTGGGCTGAAGGAATTTTCTCTCGATCTGGCAGGCCGCGAATGGCTATGTAAGATGAGCTATGAGGCCAGATTGATCGGGGAAAACGGCGGCGTGGCAACCCAGTTAATTAATGGGGAGGCGAGACGTTACAAGGTGATAGGACGCGATGCCGCGGACGCCCTGATGGGAGAGGTCTTTACCGACATGGTCAATTCCCTCAATGTGGCCAGACTCTTTGAACAGGCTGGGCTGTAATGTTTTTCTTTGTCTGTCGAGGCATCCAGGCGGATGTTGCCTGAATGGGGTGTTCCTGGCATGGCCCTTGGGGTGTCCTCAGTGTTTTGTGGCGCCTGTGCCGTATGCCTTTTCGCTGCCGGCGATCAGTTCCCTCATCTTGTCAATAATGAACTGACGCTGTTCATCGGTAAACCTCTCGGGGTTTTCCAGCACGGTGACTGCGGTTTGCAGTCCTTTGGTCAATGCAATGTTGATCTCTCGAAGCGCCAGAAAATACTCTTTTGTTGGATCATCCACCATGCCTCATCTCCTGTGTGGTTGAATGTTTTTTGGTTGTTGGCCTTGGTTTTTACCTCAAGGGTTGCCGTGCTCAGGCCATCTTTTCTGATACCAATTAGCGATGTTGGGGGCCTTTCCGAATAGATAAACGCCTATAAAGGCCGTGATCAGGATATAGACCCCGCCGAAGACCCGGAGCGGGGGCGGCGACAGACTGGCGATAATGGCCGAGAATTCGCCCCGGTGCACCATGGAAAGGCCCGCGCGCAAGGAGACCTTGGGGCTCAATCCGAACCAGCGACTTCCTGCATATCCGGTAACAATCTTGCCTGCAATGCCCACGACCACCAGCGCCGCCATCATCCCGATAAAGGACAGGCCTTCCCCCAGATGAATGGTGGTCCCGAACCAGAAGAAGAAAAAGGGGAGGGTGATGTCCCGGAGCGGGAGGAGAAGATGTTCGATTTCAGGTGACCGTCCGGTCTCCGACAGCATGACGCCCGCCATAAAGGCGCCTAAGATCTCAGACAATCCCAGGGAGAGGGCCAGCCCGGCATAAGCCAGCGCCACGCCCACTGTCAGAAGTGGCATGAAGTCCCTCTCGATGTATTTGGCGATGAAATTGTTCAGGCGTCTGAATCCAAAGCGGCCCATGAGTATTGCCCCGGTGGTCAGGGCGACGATCTTCAGGACAAGCATTCCCATAAAGCCTGGAGAGAGGGCGTCGTCTCCATGTATGCTGGCAATGAAAGAAACAACGACCGGGGCCACCAGGTCTTCAAATATGAGCAGGGCCAGGATGAATTCCGTTTCCGGATTGGCCAGGCGTTTCTTCTCGTCGAGCATCTTGGCGGATATGGACGAGCTGGTGGCATAGGCAATGGATCCGATTATAAAGGCCGAGACGGCATTCAGATTGAACAGGAGAGCGATTCCCATGCTGGCGCCCAGATTCAGCCCCACATCCAGGAGCCCGGAGGGCCAGATGCGTTTCGAGAGGGCAACCATCCGCTCCAGTGGAAACTCAAGACCGAGGATGAAAAACAAAAGTACGATTCCCATCTCTGCGGCGACGTGCAGGAGGTCGCTCTTGAAAAATAGAGAGGAAAGCGCGCTTCCCAGGACAATGTAGAGAAGGATCGAGGGAAGCCTGAATTTCCGGGAAGCAAAGCTGATGGCGAAAAAGGCGCACAGCATCAGCCCTTCCATGAGAAGAAGCGGCATGTTTTCCACAAGTTACCCTTAGTTATACAA
>JAGHEC010000347.1 GCA_021159525.1 Deltaproteobacteria bacterium
CTGCCATCGCAGATCCACGGGACGAAAGTCTTGGCAAGAACGCTCAATTGGCCTTGGCAGGCGGGTGTCCCCCGCAGATAAGTCACTCAAGAGACCGGCCCGGAGGCCCGGAGCGGAAGAAAAATTCTTCTGCCCCGGCCCAGGTTCGCAGTTATCCCCCTAATTATTGAGGTGATACCTCCAAATTGAAATTATGATCCGCAACATGGGCGCTTTGCAACTCAAGAAACCGGCTTTTGCGCTCCGTCTCCACTCAATCCCGAGGGAAATCGGACCGTGAATGTGGATCCTTTCTCCATTTCGCTCTCCACGCTGATTGTACCTCCGTGGGCATGTACAATGGCCTGCACATAACTGAGGCCCAGCCCCAGTCCCCGCTGAGATCGGCTGTGGTCTCCCCGGTAAAGCCGGTCCCATATCCTGTCCAGGTCCCCGGGCGGAATCCCCATGCCCTGGTCGTACACGGAAATTATCGCCTGATCAGCTTCCGCATAGGCCCGTATCCGGATCTCCTTGTCTTCATCGCTGTACTTGACGGCATTGTCCAAGAGATTGGCCAGGACCTGTTGCAGCCGCGTGCGATCCGCACGGATGAGCAGTTCATCGGGAAGGTCCTTCAATATGGAAATCCCCCTTTCCTCGGCCACCACCTCGTACAGATCCACGACAGAATCAATCACCTCCGGGATGGAAACCTCGGTCATCTCCAACCTCATGGTCCCGGTCTCTGCTTCAGCCACATCCATCAGGACATTGAGCATGGTCAGCACCCGTTCCGACTCTTCCATGCAGTCGGCCAGGGCCTCTCTGCATGCGCTCGGGTCCTGGGAATCCTGAAGGGCCAGCTCCGCGATACCCCGCAGGCGGGTCATGGGCGTCCTCAGGTCATGGGCCGTATTATCGAGAGACTGGTGCATGGCCTGGATCAGGGCATCATTCTTGTCGAGCATCTGATTGAAAAGGGAAACCAGTTCTTCCATTTCCCCCCCTTCCCTGCCCATCGGAACCCGCAGGTCCATCTTTCCTGTATTGAGGATGTCTTTCACGGTCTGGATCAGGCGCCGTAGCGGTTTCATGGCCCTAAATGTCAGTAATGCACCGCCCATAATTCCCAAAAGGAGGATCGGGATGCTGAACACGAAGAAAACGGTCCTGAAAAACGACAGCAGTTCCTGGGCCTGAACAGATCTCTTCCCCACCTGGAGGATAAGGCCGCCGGGCAGTCTGGTCACGCCCACTGTCCACGCCTCTTTTTCAGCCTGATCCTTTATGGTCAGCCACAATTGCTTCTCCGTGCGCGGCAGGGACCTGAGCGCCCCGTCTTCAAGGCCCTTGCCCCCCCCTGGAAGGCTGACAAAAAGGACCTCGCCCAAGGGCCCCACAATACGCACGAAGAAGATCTCCCTGGCCGTGCCGCTCTGCTGGTGGAAACGGGTCTTGAGGGCGCGAAGCCCCCCTTCCGCATACCAGGCCCGATATTCATTGATCCGGTCTCGAACAATGTCGCGTTCCCGCTGTTCAATCAGGTTGTTGATGAGGTAGTAGGCAAGAATGAACAAGCCGCTGGCGGCAACCACAAAGAAAAGGGCATAGAGGGAAGACAGTTTCAGGCTGAAGCTCAATCCAACCTTACTGGTCTTTGAGGACATATCCCATTCCGCGGACGGTGTGGATCATCTTGCGATCAAAATCCCTGTCAATCTTATTGCGAAGTCGGCAGACCAGCACATCCACCACATTGGTCTGAGGATCGAAGCTGTAATCATAGACATGTTCCAAGATGGAGGTCTTGGACACGATGCGGTTTTTATTTCGCATGAGGTATTCCAGCAGGGAAAACTCGCGGGCCGGAAGGCTGATATCCCTGTCCGCCCGTCGGACCTGGCGGGTGAGCAGGTCAATGGTCAAATTCCCTGCGGTGAGGGTGGAAGGCTCGCTTGTGCGGGTAGACCGCCGAATGAGGGCCTGGATTCGCGCCAGGAGTTCTGAAAAGGAAAAGGGTTTGGTGAGATAATCGTCGCCTCCGGTCTGGAGGCCCTTGACCCGGTCGTCTACCGAGCGTTTGGCGCTTAGAATAATCACCGGTGTGTGGATTTTTTCAACCCGGAGCCGTTCGATCAGGGAAAGGCCGTCAAGCCCCGGGAGCATGATATCCACTACGGCCGCGTCGTAGGGCTCGGTCAGCCCAAGATAAAGCCCGTCTTCCCCGTCATGGGCTACATCCACGGCAAAGCCTGCCTCCCTGAGCCCCTTGGATATGAAGGAGGCGATCTTTTTATCGTCTTCGACTACCAGGATTCTCATCCGTGCCCTATTCCACAATCTCCTTATCGAAAAATTTCTGAATCTCTTCCGCCGGATATCCCAGACCGCCCAGGACCTCACGGGTGTTGGCCCCCCGCCGCCCTTTTGCCGGCCCAGCCCTTCCCGGAGTTCGTGAGAGCCTGGGGGCCGGGGCCGGCTGGGGCACATCCTCGATAGTGACAATAAGCTCCCTTTCCCTGTTGTGCGGATGGTGTTCCACCTCGTTCAGCTCAAGCACGGGCGCTACACAGGCATCCTTACCCTCAAAAATCCGGGTCCATTCGTCCCGTGTCCTGGTTTTGAACAAGGCAGCGAAACGCTCGGCGATCTCCGGCCATTTTTCCTTATCCATCTGGTGAGGAATCGAACCGGGATCGATCTCAAGGCCCTTGAGAAGCTCGGCATAGAACCTTGCCTCAATGGCGCCCACGGCCATATACTTTCCGTCCGCGGTCTCATAGGTCTGATAAAAAGGAGCCCCGCTGTCCAGCACGTTGGTCCCGATATCCAGGGTCATGAGGCCGTGGGCCAGCATGCCGTAAAACATGACCGACAGGTTGGCCGAGCCATCCACCATGGCCGCGTCCACCACCTGCCCCTTTCCGGAATGGTTTCGCTCGATGAGGGCCAGAAGAATTCCCATGGCGCACAGCATGCCGCCCCCGGCAAAATCGCCCAGGAGATTGCAGGGCGGGAGGGGCCGTTCCCCCTTACGTCGAAACAGAGACAGCGCCCCTGACACGCCGATGTAATCAATGTCGTGCCCGGCCATGTCGGCATAGGCGCCCTTCTGGCCCCAGCCGGTGAGCCGCCCGTAGATCAGCCCCGGGTTTGATGGCATCACATGGTCCGGCCCCAGTCCGAGCGACTCCATTACCCCAGGTCGGTAAGGCTCCACCAGGACATCGGCGCCGGAGATCATCCGTTTGACGATCCCTGTGCCCTCATCGGTCTTCAGATTGACCCGGATGGACCTCTTCCCGCGATCAAATGGGTTCCTTTCCATAATGTTTGGGATCTCAGGCGCCCCTTTTGAGGGCCTGTCCACCACAATCACGTCGGCCCCGAAATCGGCCAGAAGCATCCCGCAGTAGGGCGATGGCGCCAGACCTGCCATCTCAATGACCTTGATACCGTCTAAAGGGCGCATGTCCATCTCCCTGGTGATACGCGGTTTACGGTTTAGGCAATACCATGTTAACAGAATCATTCGGCGGTCAGGCTGTTATTTCCCCGGCGTTAGAATCTGCATCCAGTCATCAATACCGATCCCCGGGGTTTCCACGGCCGCTTCCAAATAAAACCCGGTCAGCACATCGCGGACCGATGCAGGGCTTTTGTTTTCAAGCCGCTTTTCAAGCCGGTGAACCCCATCCTCGGGGAAACAATAAAAGTCGCCGGATAGATGCACGCGACCGAAGCGGCCGTCCCGCATTTCAACATCCGCACGCATAAGCCCGCCCCGGGCCTTATGCACGCGATGGAGCACGTTGACCCCCGCCCTGATCTTGACATCCCGGGCCTTTATCCGACGGCCCTTTTGATAAAGCCATTCCGCAGTTGACATCCGTTTTCTCAGGTCATCCATCAGATGGATGAGGGCTCCGTCCATCTTGGCAGGCGTCATGGGTCCCAGCATCTTCTGAAATGCCTCGGCCAGCAGGGCGTTCAGCCGGGATTCCGGCCAGACGGCCGGGGCATCAGGACCCAGCTCGCGGCGGATGCTCGAGATATTATCGTAAAGGGTCTTGTGGATCTTGTCACGAAATTTTTCATCCGGAACCTTCAGGACCCTGGCCATCATCTCGTAATTGAAATCCACGATCAGATTTCCCACAAAGACAACCGCATCACCGATCTCGCCAGCCCCCGTCCCCGATATCTTGCGAGAGCCTGCAACCAGGTCGTTGACGGGTTTGTATTCGGCAGGGATGCCCATGAATCGGTAGACATCAATCACCGGTTGCAGAAACTTTCTGTAAAACGTCTGTTTTCTCTTGGGAACATGGGGATTGTCCTTGTGAAGGATCAACTGAAAAAAGAGCTGATCTCCATCCAGATACACGGCCCCCCCGCCCACCTCGCGTCTGAACACGGGAATCTGGTTGGCGCGGCAGAAATCCAGGTCCACCTCCTGCTCCACATCCTGGTGAAACCCCACGCACACATAGGGGCTTGCCGGAGAGACCAGCGAAAGGGCCTCCCGACCCAATCGGGCCAGGGCATGATAGATTAGTTGCGACTCGTCCCAGGGGACTTTGCCCAGGTTGTAGACCTGCAATTCAAGCCCTCCATTATCTCAATTCACGGCCTGTTGATAACGGGTCTTTGCGCCAGTAACCGTTCACGGGTGATTTTTGGTCAAATTTGGGATTGTC
>JAGHEC010000444.1 GCA_021159525.1 Deltaproteobacteria bacterium
GCCCCTGCAGGAGCCCGGAGCGGCCGTCCTTATCTCCTTTGGGGACGATGGTGGCGCTGGACTGATAGATGTTGGTCATCATGAGGCTTATGGCGACGGCCCCGGCCCCGGCAATAAAAACAATCCAGAAAATCAACCACTTATTCCGGAGCAGGACCAGCACATAATCAATCAGGTTGATCTCATCTTCCTGGTCATACGGAAGCCCGTAACCAGGATTCCCAGCCGCAGCCAGAGGGCACACAGCCACGTTCCTGTCTGTTTCCTGTTCGGTCATAAGCCCCCTTAAAACGCCTGGTTGGCTATAATGCCCGCGGCCACGGCGATTTGATATATAATAGTAGTGATCCGGCCGGCCGTGCCCAGGTAGTCGGGCCGCTCCACTTTGTAAGGCACTATAATTGTGTCCCCTGGATACAGCGGGATATGTTCGAAATCCTGCCAGAAGCCAAACCGGTTCTTTTCCACATCCCATGAGACCCCTGCCCAGGACCCGGCGTGGGTCATGCTCACCACGCTCCCGTTGGCCCGGACCACGTACATCTCGCCGTCCTCGGCATTCTTTGTCGGTCCGCCTACCTTTCCGAGGTAGTACTTTACCTGCGGATTCTTTTCATCATAGATGATCCCCGTGGGGTTGTATACCGCGCCCAACACATTGACGGTATTAATCTTTTCCGGGATCAGCAGGGTGTCTCCGGTCTTCATGGCAATATCCGTGGGGCTCGCCTTGAGCACGCTCAAAGGGTACAAATCCAGGACCACGCGGCCTGTGGCGCGGCTTTGCCTGAGCTTGGCAAGCAGGGCCTTCTGGGCGGAGACAAACCTGGTCTTGGCTTCCACGTCCGCGGCCGTGGCAGAGGCCGTTGTCTCGGTGGAGGCGCTGGCGATCTCAATTTCAAGCTGTTTCACCATCTCCTCAAGCCGCTGCTGCTGGTCCCTTCGGACCGATTCCCTAGTAAAAATCGCGGCGCGGAGATCCGCCTCTTCAGTAAAGCCCCCGGCCCGCTCGATCACGCTGCTGAGCCGTTCATCCTTCCTGATCTGATAGGTCCCCGGGAAATAGACCTCGCCCTTGAGCGTTACGGACCGCTTCTGTTCAAACCATTCGGGGATGCCCCGGATATGGACCACATCCATGGGCGCCAGTTGCAGGTTGTTTTCGGGATCCCCTGCCAGGGCCAGCCTGGGGTCAAACTCGATAACAGAGGTCTCCACCTTCCTGCCTTCCACAATATCGTACCGGATCAGTTCCGCCTTTTCCATAAAGGCGGCCCTGCGCACATTGCCCCCCACGAGAATCAGGTCCGCAATGGTCATATTTTCTGCATAGGGATAATCCCCGGGCTTGTTGACCATGCCCTGGATGGTGACATTGTATCGGTCCACGTATTCCCATATGCTGTGGATCTCCACCCGGTCCTGGTCCTTGAGAAGGATGTTGTCCTCCGGGTCTCCGGATAAGGCCTTTTCCAAGTTGAACGTAAAAATGGTCACGTCCTTGGTCCGCCAGTCGGTCCGATACAGATGCCCCACATTCATGTAGGCGTCCCTGGTGAAATTGCCTGCCTTGAAGATCAGGTCCTTCAGGCGCATGCCCTTGGTAAGGGCATAGGGACCTGGGTTCTTGACCTCCCCCTCGACAATGACAGCCTCCCGCCACTGTTCTTCCCAGACGGAGTGGATCACGATGCGATCCTCATCCCGGACCCGCAGGTTGTGTTCCGGGACCTCGCTCATGGCTGCAGCCACATCAAAATAGATGGTGGTCTTGCGCCGGTCCTCGTCAATGCGGATCAGTTCGGCCTTGGGCAGGTAGGCATTATGGGTCAGATCCCCGGCCTTGCGGATCAGATCCTTGATGGTCATGTCGTCGATATAGTACCTGCCCGGATTCCGCACTTCTCCTTCCACATCGGCATAGGGCCGGTCCTCAAACATGCTCTGATGGAAGATGTAAACTTCATCGAGAGGCTTGAGCAGGATGTCCTCTTTGGAATCATTGTCCAGGAGCAATCTGCCCAGGTTAAAGGGAATGAGCTTTGATTCCATGGTTTGGACATTATATCGTTTTACCAGCGCATAGGGATAATAGGTGTCTTTCTCCAAGCTGTCCACACCCGGGAGGATATCCCGTATGCGCAGGCCCGACTTGTAGGCATATTCCCCCGGTCTCAACACGTTTCCATAGAGGTAAACCGCATTGACCGGAGAGGGGAGAAGCGTAAATACCACCACCAGGTCCCCATCCACGATGGGGATGGTTTTACTTTGCGCCAATTCCTCCTGTGAGATATCCAGGACGATTCGGAACTTGTTTTGAAAGGCCCGCTTGATCTGGATGCGCCGGTTGAATGCCTGGGGTCTCAGACCCCCGGCCAAACGGAGGGCCTCGCCAAGCGTTTGCCGGTCCTTAAGTTCATAGATGGCCGGTCGGTTCACCTGGCCCGATACCGACACCATCGGCCCTCTCTGGGGCACAAAGATCACGTCTCCCGGCATGAGCCGGGTATCATCGGTGATATCGCCCCTGAGCAAAAAGTCGTAAATATCGATCCTGGTCTCTAATTTCCCGTTCCGTTTCAGCTCCACCTTTCTCAAGGAGCCCAGGGGAGTTGGGCCTCCGCATGAGAGGAGGGCGTTGGCAACGGTAGCCAGGGAACTGACCGTATACAGGCCGGGTCTCCTGACCTCACCCAGTGCAAAGACCTGGATAGACCGAAGGTTCCCCATAGAGATACTGACGTTTACGCCGGTCATGGCCTCGGCCTTGGCGCGAATCAGCTCCTTGACCTCTTTGAAGGTAAGTCCTGCCACGGTAAGGGGTCCTATCTTGGGGAGATAGATCACTCCTTCGGCATCCACCACCAGGCTGTGAAAGGCATCCAGCCTCCCCCACATGAGAATCTTGATCTCATCCCCGGGACCAATCACATAATCTTCAGAAACCGGCATGTCCTTGACCGGCGCAAAGGTGCTGGGAGGCTCTGCAAACAGCTTATGCCCAAAAATCTCCAGTTCAGGACGCCCTTCATACAACTTTGTCTTGAATAACACCTCATCCGGCCGCGGTACGCCAATCCTACCAGGGGGCGTTACATCCAAGGCC
>JAGHEC010000261.1 GCA_021159525.1 Deltaproteobacteria bacterium
CGGCCTCCAGGATCTGCTCCTTGTCCACCACTTTCAGGGCCAGGTGTCCGGCGATGGTGTCGGCCATCCGACCCGGATCTTCGATGGCAATCACCGCGGAGACGATTTCTTTTCCGATCTTGTTATTGTATTTGGCATACTCTTCAAAACTGTCGTGGATGGATCGGACGAGGGCCTCAACCTCAGGACCCCTTGCAGGAACCGTGTGGCGCTCCCTTACCTCCACCATAAAAAATCCCTGCTTGTCCACGAAGTTTTCGATCACGCCCCTCTCTTTTCCCTCGATCAGGGCCTTAACCGTCCCGTCCGGCAGCTTCAAGAGCTGTAATACAGCCCCGACAGTCCCGAAGGCAAATATGTCCTTAGGGGATGGGTTGTCCACCTTTGCGTCCATCTGGGCCGAGAGAAAAACCCGCTTGTCGTGCGACAGGGCATACTCCAGGGCCTTTATGGACTTGTCGCGGCCTATGAACAGGGGCACCACCACGTTCGGAAAAACGACCACATCCCTTAAAGGCAAAAGGGGATAATATCTCCTCTCTTCTCCACGCGCCTCGTCAGGAGTATCTTTTTTCAAGGAATTTAACATGATATAATTATCCAAACTTGGCCTGTTTCTCGTAGATCAATAAGGGAGGTTCTCCTTTGGCTACAACATCTTCATTGATAACACATTCGGTAATTCCGGGTGTGGAAGGGATGTCATACATGATATCCAGCATCACCGACTCCAGGATCGCTCGGAGACCCCGTGCCCCGGATTTGCGTTTGATCGCATCCTTTGCAATGGCCGTCAATACATCATCCGTAAACCGCAAATTGACATTTTCCATCTCAAACAGCTTTTTGTATTGCTTGATCAGGGCATTCTTGGGCTCCTTCAGGATCCTGACCAGGGCATCCAAACTCAGATTGTTCAAGGTGGCGGTTATGGGGATTCTCCCCACAAATTCCGGGATCAACCCGAATTTTATCAGATCTTCGGGCTGGACCTGGGACAGGATATCGTTGTTCTCCATATCTCCCTGCCCCTTAATATCCGCCTCAAAACCGATGACCTTATTCCCAAGACGATTGCTGATGATCCTCTCCAAGCCATTAAATGTCCCGCCGCAGATAAACAGGATGTTGCTGGTATCCACTCTCACAAAATCCTGCTGAGGATGTTTTCTCCCTCCTTTTGGCGGAACATTGGCCAGGGTCCCCTCGATAATCTTGAGCAGGGCCTGCTGGACCCCTTCCCCCGAGACATCCCGTGTGATGGAGGGACTGTCCGACTTGCGTGCGATCTTGTCGATCTCGTCGATATAAACAATTCCCCTTGTGGCAGCCTCAATATCGTAATCCGCAAACTGGACCAGATGAAGGATGATATTTTCCACGTCTTCGCCCACGTAACCCGCTTCCGTCAATGTGGTGGCGTCGGCGATGGTAAAGGGGACGTTCAGGATCTTGGCGAGGGTCTGTGCAAGGAGGGTCTTCCCGGAACCAGTCGGTCCAATCAGGAGGATATTGCTTTTCTCAATCTCAACGCCTGACTTATCAGGCTTGGAACTGATCCGCTTGTAATGGTTGTGCACCGCTACAGAGAGGATCTTTTTTGCCCTTTCCTGCTCGATCACATACTGGTCCAGTATCTCCTTTATTTCAGAGGGTTTCAATAAATGTCGAACCTCTTGTTCCTCTTCCTGGCTGTACTCTTCATCAATGATCTCATTGCAAAGCTGAATGCACTCATCGCATATATAAACGGAAGGTCCTGCAATGAGCTTTTTGACCTCATCCTGGCTTTTCCCACAGAAGGAACAGACAAGAACCTCATGCGGAACATCGTATTTTCCGACCGCTTCTACCTTTGTGCTGTCGAATGTCGTCAAATAATTGAACGGCCGCTCCAGGGACCCGGGCCATGCCCGATGTCAAACGGCGTCCCGTAATTTCCATGCGCCGGTGATCCAGCCTTTGAATAAAGCTTATTTCCCGTCGTCACCACGCCATCACTTCCCGATTATTTGGAGGAGCCCTTGCCCGCCGTATGCTCTTTTATCTCACGCTTGGTGATAACCTTGTCCACAAGGCCGTATTCTTTTGCCTCCTCCGCACTCATAAAATAATCCCGCTCGGTATCTTTTTCGATCCTTGCAATATCCTGGCCAGAATGCTTGGCGAGAATCGCATTCAGTCTATCCCGAATCCTCAGGATTTCCCGGGCATGAATTCCAATATCCGTGGCCTGTCCCTGAGCACCTCCCAGGGGTTGGTGGATCATGATCCGGCTGTGAGGAAGGGCATAGCGTTTTCCCTTTGCCCCGGATGCCAGGAGAAGGGCCGCCATGCTTGTGGTCTGGCCCATGCATATGGTAGCAACATCCGGTTTGATATATTGCATCGTGTCGTATATGGCCAGCCCGGCCGTGACATTCCCGCCGGGGGAATTGATATAGACATTGACATCCTTTTCCGGATCTTCAGACTCCAGAAAAAGCATCTGGGCGATAATAATATTGGCCATGGAATCTTCCACCGGCTCACCGATAAAAATAATGCGGTCTTTTAACAACCGCGAATAGATGTCGTAAGCCCTCTCCCCCCGGCCTGACTGCTCAATAACCATCGGTATCAGCATTAATTTCAGCCTTCCTTCCCTTTTTGGTCCATTTCTTGGCTCAGTTCTTCCTTAGTTACTTCATTAATAATAGCATGCTCCCTTAGATAGTTCAATGTCTTTTCCCGGATCAGTTGTTCCTTGAAGCCCTCTACCAGGTCCCTGGCCTCATAGTATTTTTTGACAGTTTCCACATCCTGTCCCATCTGTTGAGCCAGGTCCGTGTATCCCTGTTCAAGGTCCTCCTCGCTCAGGACAATCTGTTCCTGCTTTGCGATCTGTTCGAGGACCAGCAGTTCCCGGACCCGCTTCTCCGCCGCAGGCCTGAAGTCTTGTCTCAACCGTTCGTCAGAAAACCCCATCTTCTCTATGCTTGCTCCGCCTCTCTGGAGGTTTTCCTTGAATCTCCTCACACTGAAATCCGTCTCCGTCTCCACCAGGACCTGAGGAATCTCAAAATGGACTTCCTCCAGGATCTTTTCCAGCAGCCTCTGCTTCACATCCCGGTCTATGCGCTCTTCCTCCTGGGAGGTAATGGCCTTCCTGATCTCGTTCTTAAGATCTTCAAGATCCTCAAAATCAGAACCCAGGCTCCTGGCAAAGGCATCGTCCAATTCCGGAAGCCTCAGCTCCTTCACATCAAAAATTTTGGTCTGAAAATGGACCCGTTTTCCTGAAAGCCGGGTGTCATAGAAATCCTCCTCAAAATCAATTACCATTTCTGTCTCATCGTCTTTGGAAAATCCGATCAACCCCTCATCGAATTTGGGGTGAAAGTCGTTTCTCCCCACGTTTACCAAAAAATTTGAAGAGTGGACCCCTTCTATGGGCTGACCGTTTTCAAAGCCTTTGTATTCAATGATCACATAGTCACCCTCCCGGATAGGGCGGTTTTCCTCAATGGATGTCAGCCTTCCATTGGCTTTCCGGATTTCCTCCAGACGCTTTTGCACGTCTTCATCTGTTACCGAGAGGATCTCTTTTTTGACCGCCACTCCGAGGTGCCCAGCCACCTCAAATTGAGGGCGGACCTCCAGAATAGCGGTATATGTAAAGTTGGACCCCTGCCGGAGTCTCTCCTTTTCCAGGACCGGCTGACCGAGAGGAAAGGCATTTGTCTCTCCAATTGCCTTGGGGAAGGTGTCGGCGATCAATTCCCGGGTCACATCGTCTCTCACCTGGCTGCCGTAGTAGCTTTCCAGAATCTTTCTCGGCGCCTTCCCAGGCCGGAAACCGGGAATCTTGACCCGTTTTCTGATGTCGCCATACGCCTGATTGAGCTTCTTGTCCACCTCCTCGGCATCGATTTCAACAAGGAGTTTCTTCTTCACAGGGCTGATATCTTGCACGGTTGCTTTCATAATTTCCTCAGTATGGGTGTGATTTCAAATCGTTTCGCAAAATTCCATTTTATGCGCGGCGGCCGTTCCTGACACAGGGACGTTAACTGAATGTGTTAATATGGGTTAAGGCGTAACAGCTCAATAAACAGGGGCAGAAGGGTTTTTCTGACGCGACTGCCGGGAAGGCCCCGTCTCTTCTTCGCTCGGTTCAGACCCCAGCCTTCGGGCGGGTTCCGGGTTTCCTGACTTATCAGTAGGAGAAGCCGCAGCTCCACGAAGTCGAGAATGCTGCAGGGGACAAGCGCCCCCCGCAGATAAGTCACTGAAGAGACCAGCCCGGAGGCCCGGAGCGGAAGAAAAATCCTCCTGCCCCGATGGTACGTTCGCCGTTATCCCCCTAATTAGTGCTCATCCACAAATAGATTTTGGGCAGTAATGAGCTGATACGTTAAGCCGTTAACCGGTTAAACAAAAATCAAAATAAGGACCATTTTGTCGATTTCAACATGTTTTCCAGGCTTATAGCCAAGCTCTCCAAACATGGCCTCGCGATCCTGGCCCAACCGACCGCATCTTCGTCAGATGGGGCTTTCTGTACAAAACTCCTGAGTAGAACGCAAGGAAAACAATACGATACCTGTCAATCACGCATCTAAGGAAATTTCATATACAGACAAAACCAGATAAATGCAAGGCCGATTTTCTATGCGAAAAGATCTCCCTGTCCGGATCCCCAAGAAGCATCGCCCGCGGGTCAAACATCAAGGCGGGTCTTTTCTGATTCTGGAATCCAGACCTCCTGTATCCATCAGGCCCCCCACCTGATGAAGGGGCAGGATATTGACACAATCCCTGACAGATGATAAGAGTCCTCCTGTTCGCATGGTTGATTCCTGATCAAGGCCTCCTCAATAGGGCGATAATCATTCTCAGATGGCCGAGTCTCTCCACTCGGACCGGGAAAACCAGTCTTAAAGTTTGGTCATTTTGCCGTAACAGCTCAATAAATGGGGGCAGAAGGGTTTTTCTGACGCGACTGCCGGGAGGGCGCCGTCTCTTTGTGACTTATCAGTGGGGGAAGCCGCAGCTCGACAAAGTCGGGAATGCCAAAGGGGCAAGCCTGCCCGCCATTGCCTTGTTACCCATGTTACCTCCTTCTGCTATCGCAGATCCACGGGACGAAAGTCTTGGCAAGAACGCTCAATTGGCGTTGGCAGGCGGGTGTCCCCCGCAGATAAGTCACTCAAGAGACCAGCCCGGAGGCCCGGAGCGGAAGAAAAATTCTTCTGC
>JAGHEC010000348.1 GCA_021159525.1 Deltaproteobacteria bacterium
AATTGGCCTTGGCAGGCGGGTGTCCCCCGCAGATAAGTCACTGAAGAGACCAGCCCGGAGGCCCGGAGCAGAAGAAAAATCCTCCTGCCCCGGCGGTACGTTCACTGTGCTTCCCCTAAATATTGAGGTGTTACAATCTCGTTCCATCTCCGATGTCCTGCCGGCTGTATTTTCAGGAATCTGCGAGGCTTCAACATTGAGGAGACTGTTTTGAATCGACCTGTTTTATTGAAAGACGCCTATAAGGGATTCACCCTTGATCAGGACAAGATCGTATCCCCTGAGGAGACGGTCCGGCATTTTAGGGAAAGGCTGCAGACCGTGGACCTGGATATCCTGAAAGAGACGGTCCGGATCGACAGCGGAAGACTGGGCATGCCAGTCTATTTCAGCATCTGTGGCCGTGATGCCGAGGCGGTCATCGGGACCCGAAAGCAGATGGGCAAGGGCGGCACGCCGGCCCAAGCCGAGGCCAGCGCGGTGATGGAACTGGCCGAACGGTTCAGCCTGTTCAGTTTTTTGAATGATCCTGCCAACTTTTTCTTTGAGGCATACGGAAACATCCGGGAGAGCGCACTCCCTTATGAGATGATCGCCCGGTCGGTCCACGATGATTCGGAAGACCTGGACAAGGTCTTAGAGGTATTTTCCCGCCTGCCCCTGAGATGGACACGGGGCTTCAACCTGACCCGAGAGGAAACGGTTCTCATCCCTTTTGACTGGTTTTTTGCCATCAATGAATTCAACGGGGCCTCTGCGGGAAACGGGCCGGAAGAGGCGATCCTGCAGGGGCTGTGCGAGGTGGTGGAGCGGCATGTATCGTCCCTTGTGAGCAGGGGGAGGCGAAAGACCCCGCGTATTGATCTGGAGAGTGTTTCCGACCCCCTGACAGCGGAGATGATCGCCAAATATCAAAAGGCCGGGATCTGGCTTTTTGCCTCGGATTTCACTCTGGACATGGGAATCCCCACGGTGGCGGTTCTTGCCTGTGATCCGGCTACGTTTCCGCACCGGAGCGAGATCGTCTGGACCGCCGGGACCACGCCCCATCCGGAGAAGGCCTTGAATCGGGCCTTGACCGAGGTGGCGCAACTGGCCGGCGATTTCAATTCCGGCGCCAGCTATGTGGCCAGCGGACTGCCCAAATTCCGGGATTTGTCCGAGGCGGATTTTGTCCTTCACGAGGACGAGCGGGTTCCCATTTCAAGTCTTCCGGATCTCTCCGACACCAATATGCGGGTGGAGGTGGAAAACTGTATCAGGGCCGTTGCGCGAACCGGGATGGAGGTTATCGTGGTGGACGTGACCCATCCACAATTAGGGATCCCGGCCTTTTACACCATCATGCCCGGGGCCCACTTCCGGGAACGGGCCGTTGGAACCAGCGCCGGTATGTTTACGGCCAAGCTCATCGCGGAAAGCGGGGACCCGGAGTGGGCCTTGTCGGAGCTGAAAGAGATGGATCAAGCCATGCCCGGCAAGTATTATATCAAGTTCTTTTCAGGCCTCTCCTGTCTGAAGCGTAACGATCCTGCCAGTGCCCTGGACTTTTTTCAGGAGGCCCTCGCTCTTGATCCCGGCGGTGAAGACAGGGTCAGCATTTATTCTTATACAGGGGCCTGTCTGAAAGACCTGGGGAAATACGAGGAGGCTGTCCAAATTCTGGAGCAGGCGGCCATCGAGGATGATGAACGAACGGACGTGTATAATCTGCTGGGTTTTTGCTATTTCAAGCTGAAGGCCCATAAAAAGGCCATAGAGGCTTTTCAAAAAGTCATTGCACTGAATCCCGGTTCGGCCATCGATTATGCCAACATTGCCTCCAACTACCGGGATATGGGGGAGACAGATAAGGCGGTCCATTTTTACAGGATGGCCCTGGAACTGGACGAGTCCATCGATTTTGCAAGAGAAAACCTCAAGAAATTAGAGCCCGTGGGCAGGAAAAAATCGGATGGCCGGTCTTGACTCACAAGGGGACAGGATTATTTTGTTCAAGTTTGTGCCGTGGGGCCAACCGTCATTTCAAACCTGAAATCTCAAACTTCAAGTCTCGAATTGCATTTGCGAGCATCCCATGAGGTCTGTGCATGATAGAGGTAAGACATCTCACCAAATACTTCGGTGAAACCCCGGCGGTTAATGACATCTCCTTCAGTGTGGGCCGTGGCGAGGTCCTGGGGTTTCTGGGCCCCAATGCCGCAGGGAAATCGACGACCATGCGAATGATCACCGGGTTTCTGTCTCCCACATCCGGGACTGCGGTCATCGGGGGGAGCGACATTGTCAAGGATTCCCTGACGGCCCGCAGGAAGATCGGTTATCTCCCTGAGAACGCGCCTGCGTATCCGGATATGACGGTAGGGGGTTTTCTGGCCTTTATTGCAGGGATCAGGGGCCTTAGAGGAGACAGAAAACGGGCGCGCGTTGCGGAGATCCTGGGGCGCTGTTTTCTATCCGATGTGCGTCATCAGACCATCAATACCCTCTCCAAGGGGTACAAGCAGCGGGTCTGCTTTGCCCAGAGCCTGCTGCACAACCCGGAATACCTTATCATGGACGAGCCTACGGACGGCCTCGATCCGAACCAGAAGCATGAGGTCCGCGCCATGATTCGCGATATGGCGAGGGACAAGACGATTATCCTTTCCACACATATCCTGGAAGAGGTGGAGCAGGTGTGCACCCGGGCTGTTATCATCGCCAGGGGACGGATCGTAGCGGATGATACGCCCGAGGGACTCAGGGAAAGGTCCGATTTGCACGGGGCTATGCGCCTGACCGTCACGGGGCCGCGGGGGAATGATCTGGTTGAATGGCTGGGAAATCTGCCCCGCATTGGTCGAACAGAAATCCTGAGCGAGAGCGGATCAGAGCTGACCGTACGCCTCTTTCCCGGGAAGGGGGAGGCCCTTGGCGAGAGGGGGGCCGACGAGGTCCTGCGGGGTCTGATGGAAAGAGGGGAGTCTGTGCAGGCATTCTTTATGGAAAAGGGCCGATTGGACGAGGTCTTCCGAACAGTGACCAGGCCGGATGCCGAGGCGGGGTTTACACAGCCCGGTCTTTAGACACGAAGCTATAGGGATGGGGGAATGATGCAGGATTTTGTAGGGAACAGCACGGGGATCCTGAAGCGTGAATTCAGCGGCTATTTCGGGTCCCCGGTTGCCTATGTGTTTATTGTGATCTTCTTGATGCTGTGTGGTTTTTTCACTTTCTCCCTGAGCCGTTTTTACGAGATGGGCCAGGCCGATCTCCGGGCCTTTTTTGATTGGCATCCCTGGCTCTATCTCTTCCTGGTGCCGGCCGTGGCCATGCGGCTCTGGGCGGAGGAACGGCGTACCGGGACTCTGGAACTCCTTTTGACGCTCCCGGTCACCCTGGTGCAGGTCATCCTCGGAAAATTTCTCGCTGCCTGGCTGTTCATCGGCGTGGCCCTGGTCCTCACCTTTCCCATGGTCTGGACGGTTGCTTACCTCGGTGATCCGGATATGGGCGCAATTATGTGCGGCTACTTGGGCAGCTTTCTCATGGCCGGGGCCTACCTGAGCGTGGGCTGCATGACCTCTGCCATGACCCGGAATCAGGTGATCAGCTTCATCCTGTCGGTGGTGATCTGCCTGTTTCTGGTGTTGGCAGGCTGGCCCCCGGTAACGGACGTCCTGAGGGGGTGGGCGCCTGTATGGCTGGTGAACGTGGTCTCGGGATTCAGCTTCATGCCCCACTTTGCATCCATGGAACGGGGGGTCCTGGACCTGCGCGACTTCTGCTATTTCGCTTCGGTCATGTTTTTTATGCTCTTTGCAAACGGTGTGATCCTGCAGAACCGCAGGGCAAACTGAAGGAGACGTAACAGCTCAATAAATGGGGGCAGAAGGGTTTTTCTGACGCGACTGCCGGGAGGGCGCCGTCTCTTTATGACTTATCAGTGGGGGAAGCCGCAGATCGACGAAGTCGAGAATGCCAAAGGGGCAAGCCTGCCCGCCATTGCCTTGTTACCCATGTTACTTCCTTCTGCCATCGCAGATCCACGGGACGAAAGTCTTGGCAAGAACGCTCAATTGGCCTTGGCAGGCAGGTGTCCCCCGCAGATAAGTCACTCAACCAGCCCGGAGGCCCGGAGCGGAAGAAAAATTCTTCTGCCCCGGCACTAGGTTCGCAGTTATCCCCCTAATTATTGAGGTGATACGGAGGATAGGGCCTTATAGTTACCGTTTCAGATTAATAAGGTCTTGGAGCAATTGATCGCTTGTGACAATAACCTTTGAATTGGCCTGATACGCCCGCTGAATGGTGATCATCTTCACGAATTCATCCGCCAGATCCACATTGGACATCTCCAGTGCCCCTGAATTGATACTGCCGCGGCCCCCGGTGTCGGGTGCGCCGAAAATAGGCTCGCCCGAGTTTACTGTTTCTTTATAGAGATTGTCGCCAATGGCCATAAGCCCCTGATAGTTGGAGAAACCGGCCAAACCGACCTGATAGATATCCTCTGTCTTGCCGTTGGAAAACACGCCGGTGATGATTCCCTTATTCGTTAATTTAACATCAATCAGATCGCCGCTGGCATAGCCGTTCTGATTCTGACTGCTTACAGCCGACGGCGCCGCATACCCGGTAATGACAGAGTTGTTTGTCATATCCCACTCGATGGTCATATTGGCTGCCCCGCTTGTGAGATTCTCAATGGTAATCTCTGGATTTCCGTCCTCTTCGATGGTTTTGGAGGGCGCCGGCGGATCATCCTGTGGCGTCCCCGTGTCCCACTTGCTGTTCGCCATATCAAGGTGACCGCTCTCATCAAATTTGATGATCCCGTACCCCCCTGGAGTCCCTGCCGAGGACCTCGCTATCCAGTTCCACTGGCAACCCTCGGCATCGTATGTGAAATCTATGGAGAGGTTGACAGGGTTGCCCAAAGAATCATAGACCGTCATAGCGGCGGTAAAATCCGAAGGCTCGGCCCCGCCTGAAAGGAAGGCAGTGTCGCAGGTTTCAACCTGCCCGGTTCCGTTGCCTACAGCAGTCGCCTCTACCAGGTCGCCGGCATCCGGATCATTGTTAACCGCGTCAGCCACTTCGCTGGCAGTCGGTGTTGCGCCGCCCAGATCCACGGTAATGGCTGTGCCGGAAACAGACACGGCCAGGCCCCCTTCACCGGAATCGATGTAGCGGACGCTGATCTTATTCCCCTCCTCGCCCGGAGAAGCAGCCGTGTAGGTCACGCCCGAATAGGGTTCGCTCCCTTCAATGGTCGCTGTTGCAGCAGCCACTTCTCCACTCAGATTGAAATCCATAAACATCTCACTGGTGGCGCTCGGAGGAGAGCTGAGACCCGCAATATTGATATCGCCGATTGCCCCCAACTGCCCGCCGGGACCCAGCCTATATCCCTGGAGCCTGAGCCCGTCATTGTTGACCAGGTTTCCATTTCGATCAAAATTAAACGCCCCGGCCCTTGTGTAATAGGTCTGACCGGTCTCGTCCGTCACCATAAAGAGCCCCTTTCCCACCACCGCCATATCGGTGGCATTCCCCGTGTGCTGCAGGGATCCCTGGGCCCACGATTGATTCATCCCCCATACCTCAACGCCTCCATCAGACAGGTTCTGGCTGAGGATATTGGCAAAAGAGGCAGTGCCGGTCTTGAACCCGATGGTGTTGACATTGGCAATATTGGAGCCCACAACTCCCATGGCAACTGAATTGGCCTGCATGCCCGTTGTTCCCGAATAAAGCGAGCTTATCATCTTTTTACTCCTCCTTTTTATAAGTTGCTTTCCTACCTGACGCCCTTTCCCTGACGGGCCTTATCCCTTGGGATCTAATCCTTGCTTTCTTGTTTCACGGCGATCACATCGCCCATAGCGATCCGCAGTTCGCCGGAAATCAGGTACGTGCTCCCCTCTTCAAACGTAATCCCATCTATTTCTGCTTCAACCAGATTGGAGGCCGTCACGGCATTTCCGTTCGCGTCCTCCGCCGCCACCTCGAATCGGTACATGCCGTCGGCCACCTGATCGCCTGCACCGTTGGTTCCATCCCATTCGATCCGCTGCAACCCTTCAGTAAGCGCACCGCAGGGGATCGTCTTGACAAGATGATTGCCAGAGTCATAAATCGACACGTACACCTGGGCCGCATCTCCTGCCAGATCAAACTGCAGGTCCGGCGCAATACCGTCTGTTACGGCAACGGCATCGCCTAAGGCCCTCACCGTTTTTCCTATGAAATCGACAGCCTGCGCATTGTTCAGAGAGGCCTGATAAAGCTGGAGGCATTCCAGATTCTCATTGATCGTTGTCAGTTGTTCCAAAGAGCTGAACTGCGCAAGCTGAGAGGTGAATTCCGTACCCTCCATGGGATTGAGGGGGTCCTGATACTGGAGCTGGGCCATCAGCAGCGTCAAAAAATCGTCCTTGTTAACAGCGCCCTTCTCTCCTGTTGTTGTCTGTCCCAAGACCGCGGCTGCGGCGCCGACCGGTTCGGTAAGGCTCATGGCTTCTTCTCCCTGTTTGTGTCAGATTCTTCCCGGTTTTTGTTTCCGGCCTTTATCAATCAATACTCCAACAGCTCGTCGTGCCGGATCATGCAAAAAAATTTACCGCTCTTTCATCCCATCCCTGCAGCGTTTCACTTCCTCCCCACGGCTCCGGACCCTCATCTTCAAGCCCATCCCCGCGGCCTTGCCAAGCGGGATGATGGCCCGATCCTGTCCTTTCATGGAACGGCCCCGGGTCAAAGGCCGTACCCTGATGTCTTGAATCCTGTCCCACAGATACATCAAATAGATCCACCTTTAACCCGTGACTTTGAAAACCGGCCTTGAGTTGCGCAACATTGCCCTCTATTAAGTCTTTGGCGGATTGCGTCCGTGCCACAATTTTTACCTTGACCTGGTGATCCTCTGTAGAGATCATCACCTGAAGTCGGCCCAGGGACTCGGGCTTCAGTTCAATGTTGAATTCCTGCTTCCCGTTTCTCCAGTTAAGAAAGGCCTTCTCAACAATCTGTCGAATCCCCTTTTCCTGAAATGACCGGCCGGTGGGTTCGGGTCCTGGAGGAACAGGGACCTGAAAGGGTGTTTTGGATGACCGGGACCCGTGGCTGACACTTGGTTGGCCACTATCCGGAAGCCCGGACTCCGGCTTCCTAACTACTCGGTCCGGGATCGAATCCCCGAGCATGATGCCTTTTTTACTGGCTGGAACAGCGAGTTCCCTCTCTTCCTTCGGTTTTCCAATAAGCACTTCTCTGTCCTGATTTTCCAGCCGAATCCTGTGAGACACCGCTTTTGCCTTTCCGCCCCGGTTTGCATGCAAATCAGAGGTCATTTTGGTCTGAGCGTTTACGCCCATTTCTCTTCTCGCAGATCCTCCGAGGCTGTCCTTCATCATGCCTCTTTCCATTGGAGCGTCGACAAATCTGAGTCCACGGGCTTCGTGCG
>JAGHEC010000339.1 GCA_021159525.1 Deltaproteobacteria bacterium
CGCATTTTGTTGTCCCGTCATGGAGGGGAGCCAGTGACCCCCCATAGCGCGGGCGGGAAAAACGGAATACAGCCCGGGGACGGGACAAAAACCGGATACAGCTCGTGGGAACGGCGGCAGAGCGTTCGAATTTGTTCTGATCGAGCCCCAAGGACAATTTTTCATAAGCCGGTAGTCCTTTGCCGCCTTTCCATAAAGGCTATTACGAGTCAGGGGGCGGTCGCCGAGCGTTACGTACGCATTTTGTTGTCCCGTCATGGAGGGGAGGCAGTGACCGCCCCTACCGCGGGCGGGAAAAACGGAATACAGCCCGGCGGCGGGAGTCAGATACCCCTGGGGCCCGACTTGTTTGTACGTTGCAGGCAAGTTACCGACAAAGGATCTATTTCAGGTTTGGGGCAAGATCCCGATGATATGCCGCCATCCTGGCGAGGACGCTCACCGCTGTTTCAGGAGTCTGATAATAGACCCCGCTGTATCTCCTGCCGGGCAACGGCCGTACTGTGCCGGTTTCTGTGCGGGTCAGGGATACGCCGATGATGGGCTTTTCATAAGTCTCCATAAATTCGGCCATCTTGGAGATAAAGGTATCCTCATAGTTACGGCTCATCTCCTTGATCTGCCCAAGGAGTTCAGGGGAAGTGTCGGGATCGGCCTCCTGGACAGAGTGGAGGAGCGTGTGGACAACCTCGTTTCTGCCCACGATCCCCAGGACGATAATTGCATCTACCCCGTCCCATTTGATGAGTTCTTCCACAGCCACGATGGGCGCGTCCGGATCGCGGGTCCCGACCAGATCCACAGGGTTGCCCCTGCTCCAGAAAGGCGGGAGGTGTAGGCCGATGGCCTCCACAATCGAATCAGGGATTGAAGGAACGGTGAGCCCGTTGTCGCTGCACTGGTCAGCAGTCACCACTCCCCAGCCGCCGCCCAGGGTCACAATGCCCACGCGGTTGCCCTTGGGAAGGGGAAGGGAGGAAAAGGCCGCAGAGAGGGTCAGAAGCTCGGAAGGCAGGCCTGCATTCACAATGCCTGCCTGCCGGCATGCACCCCTGAATATGGCGTCGTCGCCGCTCATGGAGCCCGTGTGAGAGGCCGCTGCTGTTCGTTCGGCCTCGGTTCTGCCGCCCTTGAGCACGATAATGGGTTTGGTACGGTTGACCCGGGTTGCGGTCTCCAGGAAGCGGACCCCCTGACTCACGTTTTCAAGGTACAGGGTGATAATCCGGGTCTTGGGATCCTGTTCCAGGTATTCCAGGTAATCAGTGCAGGTAATCATGGCCTCGTTTCCGGAACCCACAAACAGGGAGAGGCCGATCCCTTGCTGTTCGGCCCAGTGGGTGAGCTGATTTCCCAGGTTGCCGGACTGGGAGATGAAGGCTACCGAGCCCTTCCGCGGTCTCGAATGGGATCCCGTGGCAAAGAGGTCGGCATACGGGGAAATGATGCCCATGGTATTAGGGCCGATGATGTAAACTCCTTTTTCAAGGCCAATTTTGACAATCTCCCTCTCCAGATCCCTGCCGGCCTGATCGGTCTCGCCGAATCCGGAGGTGATGACCACCGCTGCTTTCACCCCCTTGTCGCCGCATTCCTCCAGGACCCCGGGGACCGTGTTGGCAGGGGTGATGACAAAGGCCAGGTCCACAGATTCCGGGATATTCGCGATGCGGGCAAAGACCGGAAGCCCGAACATTTCCTTGTAGCCGGGGTTTACAGGGAACACCTTTCCCCTGTAGCCCGCCGCGATGATATTGGAGGTGATGAGCTGGCCCCATTTTCCAAAAGTATTGGATGCCCCCACAAGGGCGATGGACCTTGGATTAAAAGCGGTTTCAAGGCAAGCAATCAATTTATCCTTTGGTCTTTCCATGCGGTTTGATTCCTCTCAACTTCGGATGTGTTCAAGGCCTTTTCTTTGAAACGTCAACCGATGGATAGTAAGACCTGCCGGTGATGGTGTCAAACAGGAAAAGCCTGACGGCCTGAAGCCACAAACCGTGATTTCGGCCCGAACAGCCTGAGATTTCCGAGGGTTGGTCAGGCCTTGACGAACCATTCTTCTCTTGCAATTCCAGCCCATTCCCCCTAATATGGACTGTCTTATGCCGCCCGTCATCTTACCGGCAACGACTTGGATAATACCTGTCAGCGCGAGATCAAGGAGGGGAACCACATGGGCGCCAACAATATGGTTTTTCTGGAGGTCATTGAATGGTTTGATGAGACCGGAAAGGAACTGCTCCACAGGATTCCGGAACAAGGTTCGGGCGAGATCAAATGGGGGGCCCAGCTCATTATCCGCGAGAGTCAGGCCGGGGTCCTGTTTTACAAGGGAAAGGCGTGCGATGCATTTGGCCCTGGCCGCCATACCCTAAGGACCGGGAATATCCCCATCATCAACAAGATCATGGCCATTCCCTGGGCCATGACGAGTCCCCTTCGCGCAGAGGCCTATATCGTTAACATGAAGGTCTTCCCGAATCTCAGATGGGGGACGCGGGACCCGGTCGCCTTCAAGGATTCGGAACTCGGGCTCATCAGGCTTCGGGCCCATGGCGTTTTCAATATACAGGTTGTTCAACCCCTCCTGTTTATCAATACCCTTGCGGGGACTATGGGTAAATTCACTACCGAGGAGATTGAGGACTACCTCAAGCGCGTTATCGTGTCCCGCTTTAACGATCACCTGGGGGAGCATCTGGACAGCATCTTCAATTTGCCGGGTCAATACGAAGCGCTCTCAGCAGGGCTTCAGGACCGATTAAGAATGGACTTCATCCACTTTGGATTGGCATTGACCCATCTGTACATTGGTTCCATCACCCCTCCCCCCGAGGTTCAGGAGGCCATTGACGACAGAGGAAGGCTGAACGTCATTCAGGACCTGGACCGTCTGGTCAAGCTCAAGGCGGCCATGGCAATGGAAAAGGCGGCTCAGGGCCAGGGCGAGGCAGGGGCGGGCCTGGGCATGGGCATGGGGTTTATGATGC
>JAGHEC010000097.1 GCA_021159525.1 Deltaproteobacteria bacterium
AATTGGCCTTGGCAGGCGGGTGTCCCCCGCAGATAAGTCACTGAAGAGACCAGCCCGGAGGCCCGGAGCAGAAGAAAAATCCTCCTGCCCCGGCGGTACGTTCACTGTGCTTCCCCTAAATATTGAGCTGTTAGTGATCCGTCATGATTATTTTGACCCCTTGTGGTCAGGGAAGCCTTCTCCCATCATCTGGAACCAGCAGCGCATATAGTGCAGCCCCGAGGCCACGGTCAATATGCCGGCCGCGATGTAACTGGCCTGAATGATATGGGGAAAAATCTGAAAATCATTTCCGGCGAGCACCAGGAAGATGGTGGCGAGCTGGAAACAGGTGGTCAGCTTGCTCAGGACCGACGGCCTGATGACGATATTCTGTTTGGTAAGGAATAAGATCAACACGCCCAACAGGATCAGGATATCCCGCGTAATGACCGTTACTGTCAACCAGGGAGGGACAGTGTCCCGGAAGGCGAGTACCACAAAGGCCGCAATGATCAGGAACTTATCCGCCAGGGGATCCAGATAGGATCCAAGCCGACTCTTCTGGTCAAGGAGCCTGGCCGCCAGCCCGTCGGCCCCATCACTCAGCCCTGCCAGGATAAAGAGGGTCAGGGCAACCATAAATCTCCCATTAATCAAATAGATGACGAAAATAGGAACCAAGATGATGCGTAAGGTGGTGATCAGGTTGGGGATAGTCATCACGGATATTACTCGATGCTGAAAACAACCGCTTCTCCCCGGCCCGGGTACAAGCGGAGTGGAAAAGGCCGTTTGGGATGGCTCAGGACCCGGTGAATGAAGGCATCTCGCCGACCTTCAAATTTCACCGTCGCAGACATGGTGTCTGCTCTGATTTCAGACGGGATCACAGATGTTGCTCCGGCTACATCCCGGGTGAGAAAATCACTAAAGCGCCAGAAGTCTTTGGGCATGCGCATGCCTTTGAGGGTGACGGTCAGGGATGCCCCGGTGTTTGACTCGCCGGCTATTGCCTGGACCATGCATGGGGAGATCCGGTCGGTCAGATGCCTCGTCACGTCTTCGAGGGGGGCGGAAAATGATTGCCCAGGGTCTGAGTTGCGGTCGAGGGATTGTGTAACGGTTTCCTCACAGACCGTCATGGTTTTGGGTACATACACGGCCTTTATGTTCAGGGAAATATGGGAATCGCTCACCATGCGGCACTCGCCGTAGAGGACCCAATCGGCTGAAAAGAGCCTGCCCCAGGTCACGAGATCATCGTTTTCAAGGCAGGCCGCTCTGACTCCGACAGGCTGATTGGCGCCAGGTGGGACGAAGGTATGATTGACAGGTCTGAATCCCTTGTCCTGAAAGGCTTTGTGGAGCGCAAGTTCAACAGAGCTCAGCCCGGGGAAATTCTCGGGATCCTTCCACCAGTAGGATTGGGTTCCATCCCTAACCTCAGAGACCATCAGGAGGAGGTCGAGGCCCGGACTCTCGGAGAGGATGACCCCGGCAGACCGAAGCCTCTCCCGAACCATGCCCTCATTCACCTTGACTTTTATAAGAACGCGGTATTTGTCTGCCCCGGGTTTCTCTGTCAGGATGTGGAAGTTGGTCACCTGTTCCTGAGCTGCTGGAAGGAGGTCCCGGGCGATGCAGTCAAAGTGATCGACCGCCCTCCCGCTTCCCAGGAGCCGGAGGAGATAGGATTCCACTCCCTTCATGAGGGCCTGGTCAATGGCGGTTTTTCTTGCCAGGGCATAATTTCCTTCCAGCACGGGGGCTTCACCGATGGCCAGGGCTTCCCCTGTTTCCGGCATTCCTGTGTCTGCTGGCCAAGGCAGGAAAATGCCGGGGAGGAGAAAAAGGCCGAGGGCGACAAAGAGGCGCCGGTTATGGCGATGGGGGCATCGACTTGAGTTCATTTTCAGATTCCGCGAGAAGGCCGTTGTTGATCTCCAGGACCTTTTTAAAGGCATTCGCTGCTTCCGACGGCCTGTTTGCCTTTTTATAGGCCATGCCCATGTAAAAATAGGCCTCGGGCAGGTCTTTTTCAAATTGCAGGGCATTGGAAAACAGGGCAGATACCCTGTCCAACCAATGGTCTCCCTGTTCCATCATGTAAAGACGCATAAATCCCACATAGGAGAGGGCCAATTGCCTTTTTGTCCTGGCCGTGTCCCTGGCCCTGCGCATAGCCTCGAAGGCATGTTGAAATTGTCTTTTCATGCCATATACCAGACCCATGCCGCGATGGGCATCCGAGTATTCAGGATTGAGCTGCAAGGCCAGGTCAAATTCTCTTTCGGCATGAAACAGGTAATTTTTCCGGAGCAGCTTGAAACCGCTTGAGGTATGGTGTTCGGGCGTGCCCAGCCTGCCTTCAGGCATCCTGGGCGTGGCCGAACAGCCGGCCAGAAGACCGAGGGCCATGAACAGCACAGCGATCATAGTTGAAAAAATATCACGAATGACGATATTCATCAGGAGTCCTCCAGTAACGGGCTATCCCGAATCGGGGTACGGCGGCCCGGGTCCATCCGCGTGAGCGGGACTCAAATAAACAGGTTTTGGCGACAAGAACCGTAACAGCTCAATGAACAGGGGCAGGAGGGTTTTTCTGACGCGACTGCCCGGAGGCCCGGAGCACAAGAAAAATCTTCCTGCCCCGGTGGTACGGTCGCTGTTATCCCCCCAATTATTGAGCTGATGCCAAGAACCTGTGAATTTTATCCAATACCATATCGACCGCCCGGGGGTCAATCCAAATGGCATCAGGCTCTGCGCGGAACCAGGTAAGCTGTCTTTTGGCGTAGCGGCGGGTGTCTCTTTGAAGGCAGGCGATTGCTTCTTCAAGGGACCATTTTCCCTGAAGATAACGGATTATATGTCGATACCCGATGGCCTTCATGGGCTTGAGTTCAGGGGAATAGCCATTTTTCAGCAGGGCCCGGGTCTCTTCGATGAGGCCCATACTTATCATTTGTTGGGTTCGTTTGTTGATGCGCTCATAAAGGAGGTCTCTTTCCATATGGAGGCAGATCTGAAGCGCCCTGAGCTTCAGATCCCTGAACCCATGTGTTTTGGTGAGATCTGAAAACATGCGGCCGGATGTGGAGGCAACCTCAATGGCCCTGATGATACGTGTCCGGTCATTCGGGTGGATTGAAGCGGCCGCCACGGGGTCAATATTGCGCAATCGTTCATGGAGAGGCCCGGGCCCGTGCCTCTGCCATTCCCTATGGAGTTCCTTGCGCAGCTCCGGATCGGAAGGGGGGGCCTCCATGAGTCCCCTGAGAAGGGCGCGGATGTATAGGCCCGTGCCGCCCACCACCAGGCATGTTTTTCCCCTCGAGCAGATGTCGGCGATTACAGGCAGGGCCTTGCGGCGGTACAGGGCGGCGTTAAAGGCTTCGTCCGGATCCACCACGTCCAGCAGGTGGTGTGGGACACTCTTCTGCTCCTCAGCGGTGGGTTTGGCAGTTCCGATATCCATGCCGCGATAGACCTGCATGGAATCGGCATTGACGATTTCCCCTGAGAGAGAAAGGGCCAAATCTACGGCCAGGCCGCTCTTGCCGCTGGCAGTGGGACCTGCAATGACCACAATCTTGGGTTGGCTTTCTTGGGTCATGGTTTCCCGGTCCCGGATCACACCACCCGCTTGAACATCTTTTCCATTTCGTAATACCCGATCTCCCTGAATACGGGTCTCCCATGGGGGCAGTTGGTGGGAAGGTCCGTTTGTGCCAGTTCGCTCAGGAGACGCTCCATTTCATCTGGGTTCAAGGCCTGTCCCGCACGAATGGCGCCGTGACAGGCCATCAACATAATACAGGCGTCTAACAGCTCGGCCTGATCCAGGTCCCTTTTTGCCAGTTCGGGCATCAGTTCGGATAGCAATGAAGGCCAGTCCACGTTCTTCAAGAGGGCCGGAACGGCCGTCAAAAGAAAAGTGTTGCCCCCGAAGTGGGCGACCTCGAGACCGAAGCCGCGCAAAGCATCTCCCCTTTCCAACATGATGCGGGTCTCTCTTGTGGATAGTTCCAGCTCATGGGGGATGAGGAGGGTCTGCATTTCAACCTGTTGGGCAAGCAAGGATTTTTTGAGCCGTTCGTAGACGATCCGTTCGTGGGCCGCATGCTGATCCACGATCATAAGTCCATTTGCGGTTTCACAAAGGATATAGGTAAGGCCCAACTGGCCGATGATTTTTGGCCCTGTTGTGAACAGGGACGCCTCGGGGGGCGGTCCGGCAGGCGTCTGACGGGATGGGGGGGCCTCTCTTGCCTCCATCCGGGGGAAATATTCCCACGCCGGCTCCGAGACGACATTCCATGTCTTTTGCTGAAATGCCTTCTGCGAAGGATCCATGCGGGTCTGGGTTGAAAAGGGCCGGGGCAGCCCCTCCAGTGCCTTTTCCACCGTGGAGACAATGAGTTGAAACACCCTGTTGGTCTTGCGGAATCGGATTTCCTGCTTGGTGGGATGGACGTTGACGTCGATCTCCAGGGGATCGGTATGGATAAAGACCACTGCCTGGGGATATTGGCCCTTCATGATACGCTTCCCGTATCCCTGCAGGATGGCCTTTGTCACAAGCCGATCCCTGATGTGTCTTTGGTTGACATAGAGGTACAGCCTGTCGGCCCTGGCCCTTGCAAGATCCGGCGGTGCGGCATAGACCCTGACCCTGAGATTGTCTTCTTTGGCCTCCCCTGTCAGCATGGCCTCTGCGGTCTTTCGACCCAGCAGCCCGGCGAGGCGGCTGCGCGGATCTTCCGACGCGGGGAGATGCATGATCTGCCTGGCGCCGTCATCCAGCCGGAAACTGATCTCCGGAAAGGCCATGGCGATTCGGGAAAGGACATCTACGATATGATCCGTCTCGGTGCTGACCGCACGGAGGAATTTACGCCTGGCCGGAATATTGAAGAAAAGGTCTTTCACCTCCACGGTGGTCCCCGGGGGTGCGCCGGTTTCCTCTATGGTCAGCATTTTTCCGCCCGATATGGCGAGCCTGTGGCCTGTTATGTGTCCGTGGGGAAGGGAGGTGATCTGCATCCGTGATACAGCCGCGATGCTGGGGAGGGCCTCTCCCCGAAACCCGAGGGACTGAACGCTCATCAGATCGGATGCCCTTTGGATCTTGCTGGTGGCATGCCGTTCCACGCACAACAAGAGGTCGTCTTTGGACATGCCGGCCCCGTTGTCGCTGACCTTGATGCGCCGTTTCCCGCCCCTGTCGATGGTTATGGAAATCCGGTCGGCGCCTGCGTCAATGCTGTTGTCAGTGAGTTCCCGAATGACCGATGCAGGCCGGTCCACTACCTCGCCTGCTGCGATTTGACAGGCCACTGTTTCAGGGAGGATCCTGATGATATTCATATCACTGTGAGGCTCACGGGGGCGTGGAGCGGCCCCTCAGGCTTATCTTTACAGGCGGAGAAGGTTTTCATCAACATCGAATCGCCGAACCAGGCGCGGGGACCTGGAAAGCCTCAAAAAGGCCCGCGTCTTTTTTGCAAGCAGGAGATTGCGGGCGCCCATGGGATCGTACATAAGACAGGGAGATGTCTCCGGGTGTCTCAGAAAGTCCTTTACGAGGCTTCGGGACAGATCCAGCATCAGGGAGAGATACTGGTGAAAATAATGCCTCCGCACCACCTTGGTTTCAAAAAAAAGATCGTGGGTGGCATGGAGACGGTCTGAAAGCTTGACCGTCTGTGCAAAAAACCCCTTGCCTGCCTTGAAACCATTCTTTTTCCTGCCTGCAATCAGCTTGAGAAGGTCGTCGCAGATCTGGTGATCCATCTCCAGGACCCCGCGTGCGATCCGGGTGTAGGCCGATCCGATCAGGTAATCGGCCCGGATCTCCCAGAAGAGGTGCCCCATTTTCCCTTTGCCCGGATAGGCGCTCAGCAGATTGGGGACAAAATAATTGTGGGCGATCACATCGGCTGCCAGATGCGAAAGAAAACCCAGTGCGTATGCCGCTTCCTGGTCGGTCCCGGCCTCTTGCAGAAATCTGAACCCTCCTTCCCAGGTATGAGGGTTTTTCTTATACCGAGATTTTCCCTTGCCGATGAAAAAATCCGCAGACAGACAACCATACATGTATTCGATGGGAAATGAGGTAATAATCCGGGCGATGGGGGGGAGGAGGAGGCTGGCGGAATTGAGTGAACTGAGGGCCAGCGCCGTATGGACCCCGGGTCCCCAGGCGAGGGCGCTTTTTACGCTTATCAATTGTAGAATCAGGTAACCAGCCAGAAATACAATTACTTTCACAACTAACATGATTGGATCCAAAACCCCTTTAAAGGGTGTTGCCAAGGTTCACGTGCATGAGGACCCCGTGGTGGAATATGCCGCTTTGGATGGACGGTTTCTGTTCCAACTGCGGGCGTCCCCCAAGCCGTGGCCGGTTTTATAAAAGTTTGGCGTAACAGCTCAATAAATGGGGGCAGAAGGGTTTTTCTGACGCGACTGCCCGGAGGCCCGGAGCTGAAGAAAAATTCTTCTGCCCCGGCACCAGGTTCGCAGTTATCCCCCTAATTATTGATGTGATACAGTTTGGCCTTAGGGTAGCTTCCATCCATAAATGGCCTTTTTGCGCAATCTCTGCGTCAATCTGCGGGATTTCTTGCCTGGCTGTGCGGGGCACGCAGACAGGTGCGGCGTACTACGGTACGCCTCCGCGTAATCCCTTGATTTCCTTGATCTTGCACAAAAATTCTCACTTATGGACCGGAAACTGACCGGCGCCCATAATCTATTTGTGGATGGGCATCAGGGTAGCACACATGCCCTGGCTCCTTCAATACTTTCAGCCAAGATCTGCGATTATCTTCCTCTCCCTCGACCCATTCCTTTGCCGCGTCGCATGCCGCGGCCCATGGGGCCTCGCCTCCCCATGGGTCTTCCTGCACCCATGCGGCTGTTCCGGCCGAGTCTCTGTGGGGAACCGCGGGAATAAGGGGCGGTCCCGGAACCGGGGAGGGCTGCGCTCTCCCCGAGGCTGCGGAGAAGATCCGAGATGCGGGACCAGACGGCCGATAGAACCCCGGTTGGTGTTCTTTCAGGGGCTTCGGGTTGTGCCGTCTCATCCCTGTCGGCAGAGGCCTCAGCATATTTGGGGCCTTCTCCCGGTCGGGGCTGCTGCCTCCTCTCAAGCCCGGTAATGCCCTCGGGGCGCGTGTACAGATAAGAAAGGAGCGCTTCATAGGCCCCATTGATCTGCTTGAGCTTTTCCTCGGCCTTCTGCTTGAGCCTCGCATTGTGGGAGACCCGGTCCGGGTGCCAGATATTGACCAGGTCCTTGTAGGCCTGTTTCACCTCATCGGCTGAGGCCCCTGGTTTCAGGTCAAGAATCTCGTAGCAGGATTTGATATCCATAGCCATCTCCGGCAGTGTATTCGCATGAATGTGGAAGAAGGATGCAGGCCTCACCTTCCCGGCCATTTCAGCTTGATATCCAGCACAGGCGTGCCGTTGACAGCGTCAAGGCCTTCCACGATCAGGGTTGTCCCTTCAACGCCTATCAGACGCACGTCCTGGATCCCGATCTTGGAGAGCCTGTCCGGCGTCCGGGAAGCAAATACCCCCACTTCCTTGCCGTCCACCCCGCGCCTGAACCTGGACTTCACGGGCCGTGCCTTATGCAGGTAATAGACAATGGTGAGGCTGTGTTCCTCTTCCAGTTTGTACATGAACCGTTTTTGCGAGGGAAAGAGCTCGATCCTTGCTCTCTCGGCTTTTCCTTTGGTCCCAAAATCCGTGGCGTCCCGCTCAAGCTGGTTGTCGACAAATCCGATGGGGTAGATCCGAACCGGCTTTACATCTCCATACAGGCACCGTCGGCAGACATTCCGGCTGTCGATTACAAAGATTTCCCCTTCCCTGCACGTAGCCCCGCATTCGGCACAAATGCTGTTTGGCGAATCTGTCCTTGCTGAATTTCACTAAAACGCAATAGCTCAATGAACAGGGGCAGAAGGGTTTTTCTGACGCGACCGGCCCGGAGACCCGGAGCGGAAGAAAAATTCTTCTGCCCCGGCACCAGGTTCGCAGTTATCCCCCTAATTATTGAGGTGATACAAGAA
>JAGHEC010000231.1 GCA_021159525.1 Deltaproteobacteria bacterium
ATGGCAGAAGGAAGTAACATGGGTAACAAGGCAATGGCGGGCAGGCTTGCCCCTTTGGCATTCTCGCATTCGTCGAGCTGCGGCTTCCCCCACTGATAAGTCACGAAGAGACGGCACCCTCCCGGCAGTCGCGTCAGAAAAACTCTCCTGCCCCTATTTATTGAGCTATTACCAAAAATGCAATGTTTTGCGCTGTGGTAAGACCTGCCTCATTACCGGTTCAATGGCAAGAGCCTTTGAAACCGCAGGCATGGGGCATCATGAGGTTGCGAATGGATAGAACGGCTGCCAGATCCAAACAGAAGCGTCTCCTAAAACGCCTGGCGCGTCTTGATTCGCTGGCGGTAGCCTTTTCAGGGGGCGTGGACAGCACATTTCTGCTGGCCGCGGCCCGGGAGGCCTTGGGCCAAAAGGTTGTGGCGACCACTGCAATCTCGCCGATCCATCCCCGGCGTGAGCAGGATCAGGCAGTCCGATTCGCCAGGGAGAGGGGGATCGAGCTTGTTCTCTTGCATACAGGCGAACTCCAAATGCCGGAATTCGTGGCCAACCAGACCGACAGGTGTTATCACTGCAAGGCGGCACTGTGCCGCCAACTCCTTGTTCTGGCCAGCGAGAGAGGGATCGCGCATGCGGCCCACGGCGCCAATGTGGATGATCTGAACGATTATCGCCCCGGGCTGACCGCGGCAAGGGAGGCAGGGCTCACGGCCCCCTTGATTGAGGCGGATCTATCCAAAGAAGAGATCCGGTTCCTGGCAAAAGAAATGGGCCTTTCCGAATGGGACAAACCGGCCTTGGCATGTCTTGCAACCCGCTTCCCTTATGGATCTCCCATCACGCCAGACGGGCTCCAGATGGTTGAGGCAGCAGAGGAATTTCTTGCAGATCTGGGATTTTCAGGGGTACGGGTAAGACATCACGGGTCTGTTGCAAGAATCGAGGCGGCCTTTCAGGAAATAGAAAAGATGGCAGCCGAAGACATGAGGATGAGGATCGTGGAGAGGCTACGTGCAATCGGTTTCAAGCATGTGGCCCTGGACATGGAGGGCTATGTGCACGGGAAAATGAATCGGGAAATGGGGGAAAGCCATGATATTGGGCCTTGACGTAGGGGGAACCCAGACCGATGCGGTCCTGATCGACGCAGGCCGTATTGCGGCTGCCGCTAAGATCCCGACCAGCCGGGATCTCCTGGCGACGCTCAGGACCGCTCTCGAAGCGGTCCTGAGCGATGTGGCGCCCGGGGGGCTGGAACGTATGGCCTTTTCAACTACCATGACCATAAATGCCATTGTAGAGGACCGCCTCGATCCCACCGGGATGATCGTATCATCAGGGCCCGGAATGGACCCTGCATGGTTTTCGGTGGGGCCTTCCTATCATGTGGTGGAGGGGTGTCTGGACCATCAGGGATTCGAGGCAAAGCCCCTGGACCGGACCGGGGTCCAGAATGCAGCATCCCGCATTATTAAGGAAGGAATACGCATTCTGGGCGTGGTCAGCAAATTCTCAGTCAGAAATCCTCTGCTCGAACTTCAGGCCGCAAAATGGGCAGGAGATGCCTTTTCTCATGTGGCCATGGGCCACCGGGTTTCCGGGACCCTTAACTTCCCCCGCCGGATCGCTACCACCTATTTGAATGCAGCCCTCTACCGCATTCACAAAAATTTCTCGGACGCCCTGGTTCAGATCCTGAAGGAAAAGGGGCTTAACGGCCCCCGATACCTGTTAAAACCGGACGGCGGGACCATGGACTTGGACAAGAGCATCCAATGGCCTGCCCGGACCGCCCAGTCAGGACCTGCGGCCAGCGTTATGGGCGCCTTGGCCCTGGACGGATGCAAGGGTGAGACCCTGGTCCTTGATGTGGGGGGAACCACAACAGATATGGCAGTGGTGATGGACGGCACGCCCCTCCTGAAACCCCTGGGGATCCGTCTGGGCCCATACCGGACCCTGATCCGTTCCCTCCTGACCCATTCCATGGGCATCGGCGGAGACAGCGAGGTGCGCATGGACCCGAAAGGCAACCTCAGAATCGGGCCGATTCGCAAGGGGAAACCTGTAGCCCTGGGGGGACCGGCCCCCACGCCCACTGACGCCATGATTGCCCTGGATCTCCTGACCGTGGGCCACAGGAATGCGGCTGCGGCTGCCATGGAAAGGCTCGGGGCGCCCGCCGGATGGGATGCGGCGACCACGGCCGAACGCACCTTGCACACCATGGCGGAAGCTATTGCCGCATCGGCAAAGGCCTTTATATACAACATCAACTCACGGCCCGTTTACACCATCCATGAGGTCCTGGCCGATCGGCGCATCAAGCCTGGCTCGGTCCTCATCATCGGGGGCCCTGCACCCCAGATTGCAGGATACATCGAAAAGGCCTTGGGCCTGCCGTCCCGGTTCCCCCGCCATTACGGCGTGGCCAATGCCGTGGGCGCGGCTGTGGCCCGGGTAACCTCAGAGATCACCCTCCAGGCCGATACCCAGAGGGGATCGGTGGTTATACCCGAAGCAGATGTGGAGCAGGCCATTGATCAGGACTTCGATATGGAACAGGCCATTGCCCTCGGCCGAACCGCCCTTTGCAGACAGGCCGCGGAGATCGGGGCACATGAAAACGGCCTGGAGATCTGCATCACCGAAAAACAAATGTTTGCCATGATCCGGGGCTACGCCAGAACCGGCCGCAACATCCGTCTCAGGATGGGGATTATGCCGGGGCTGATTCCCGGATGGGAGATAGGAGGGTGAACATGCTCCGCGCCAGCCGTAGGACAGGCCTGGTATTTTTCCCCGCCTTTGACTGGGCCATCAGCCCAACTCACCCGGAAAGGGAGGAGCGGCTCCTATACACACAGGATCAGGTGTTGGAAGAGGGCCTCCTCGATGTGGACGGCATTATTGAATACCGAGTCCGGCCCGCCGCTTTTGAGGACATCCAGCGGGTCCACTTTTGTGTGCCTGACGAGGAATCGGTTGCCACCGAAAGTCATCTGATCGCTGCGGGCGGATGCCTGGTGGCTGCCGATGCCGTGCTCAGGGGAGAGGTGAAAAGCGCCTTCGCCCTGGTCCGGCCCCCCGGGCACCATGCCATGCGCGTGGTCCACGGCAACAGGGGGTTCTGCAATATCAACAACGAGGCCATCATGATCGAGTACATCCGGGAGCAATATGGGATCCGCAGGGTCGCTATTGTGGACACGGACTGTCACCACGGCGACGGCTCCCAGGATATTTACTGGCATGACCCCGACACCCTTTTCATCTCGATTCATCAGGATGGCCGCACCCTCTACCCGGGATCGGGGTTCCCCCGTGAATTCGGGGGGCCCAATGCCCAGGGCATGACCGTCAACATACCGCTCCCCCCCCAGACCGGAGAAGAGGGCTTCCTTTATGTCCTGGAAGAGCTGATAATGCCTCTATTGGAAAAGTTCGAGCCCGAAATCGTCATCAACTCCGCCGGCCAGGACAATCACTTCAACGATCCCATCACAAATATGAATTTTTCGGCCCGGGGATATGCGGCCCTCAATGCCCGGCTCAAGCCTGACATTGCCGTGCTGGAAGGCGGCTACGCATTGGAAAACGCCCTTCCCTATGTGAATGTCGGAATTATTATGGCCATGGCCGGCCTGGACACCTCTTTTGTAAAGGAGCCCAACTACGAAAGGGACTACAGGCCCCAGAGAGATGATATCACTCAATATATAAAAGACCTGGTAGTTCGTCTCAGGGATATGTTCTTGGAGGGACATCTCGAGAAAGCGGCCTGCAAGGAAGGGCTCGTCATTGAAAGGAGCAGGGACATCTACTACGACACAGACCACATTCATGAACGTCAGCACGAAAAGATCCGGTGCTGCAATACCTGCTCGGGGGCACTTTCCATCGCCTCCACCTCTAATCGTGGTCAGCATATCCTTGCAGTCCTGATCCCCCTGGGGGCATGCAAGGAGTGCCGGAAGACCGGATTGGCCTGGTTCGAGAAAGCCATCCGGGGCGCTTACACCCATGTGTATCTCCTGGACCGGGTGCGGGGCGTCTACGAGAGGACATGAGGACACATGCCTCTGAAAGCAAAGAAAAACAAGGACTAAAAGGACTGCCATGACCGCGAACGATGAGTGGGGCCAGGACCCCTCGGTAAAGGCCATGCGCCGGGTGTTCGCCCGGATGGAATCGGCCCAGAAGAAGCTCTTGCAGGAGATTGGCATATCCCCCACCGACCCCAGGCTCAGGGCCTGCCGCGAGTATGCCAGAGACCTCTTTGAACGTGCTATTTCGCGGGCTGAAACAGCTCGTCTGAAAAACGAAGAAGATGCCGCCGACCTTTATATCCATTTTCTGGCGCAATCCTTGAAAAAACACGGCCTTCCGGTCCCGGGCGACCGTGTCCGGGAAGACCGTCCCGTCGCGAGGCCCGCAGGGGAGGCAGGGTCATGATCCGGTTGAGGCTGTTTGGCCGTTGTCGCATCTACCATGATCCAGTCAGTCCGGTCCTGCGGGGGCCTGCACAGATCGGGTGGGATGCGTGGTTCCGGAGGATCGATCTGGTAACGCCGAGGCGTCTGAAAGGAAAAGAACTCCTTATGAGGACGCGCGGATGGTGGACTGTTGATCCCTCCCTTGTAGCCGAGGTTGTTGAGCCCCACGGCCGTTTGGTGGTGGGGGATGAGGGCGAACTCATGGTGGAACTGGAAACCCAACAAGAGGTCGAGGGCCTGTCTGCCCAACTGTCCGAGCGGTTTGGCGATCAGGTAATCCTTGCACCCTGATGCAAATCTCAGACATGGAGGGCTCAGGGCCCGGAGCGTGAATCCTGCTGGACTGGTTTAATTGCGGCCGTCAGGCCGCTTTTGGAATATACGGAGGTTCTTGCAATGATGGAAGAGATGTTTGCAGACAAAACAGAGTATGCCGAGATGAGGAAACTGCTCGAGGCATGGACAAGAGATCCGGGAAATATCAAATCGGCATTCACCCAATTGGGAGATGCCCTCTCAGGAGCGGAAGGAACGATCCTGTATTTTAAATCGCGGCCAGGGATCAGCCATTCTTTCAGGGGCCATGTGCCTGTGAGGGGTCACACGGAAGATCACCTCTACGTCATGGTGGACATTGTGGACGATGATCCTGAGAACCGATGGCTCTCCATATGTTTTTACGGTGATACGATTACGGATCCGGATGAGATGGGCGACCTGGTTCCGGGCGGGCTCTTGGGGGAGGACGGCTATTGCTTCGATATGTATGAATATGACGGCGGGGCCATCGCCTACCTCAAAGATCGAATCGCCGAGGCTCACAAAAACAGCCTGGCCCGCTGAACCGGAAGAATACCGCAAAAAAACCAGGATGCCCTCGTCACAGGGCATCCTGGTTGAGAAGTGTCCGGTTGCTATATGGCATCCGTTCCCACGGCCTCTTCGCGATAAGTGTGTTTGATCAGCTCATTTATGAAGCCCTCCATGTCCCTGACCGCATCGGCGCTGACAGTGTACTTGTCAATGCCCGACCGATCCTTCACGAGCCGCAGGCCATATTCAAGCCGTTTTGCTAATTGGAAGGTGAGGGGCCCGGGTTCCTGACCGGTCCGGACGGCCTGGCCGATAATCTCATCCACGGCGCTTTCATCAAAGACCAGGGTCACATCGAGCTTATCCATAAGCCCGGCCTCTTCCATCTTGACCTGATCGTACATGGCGCTGAAATCCTCGATGGCCGTATCGATCTCGGTGATGTTCATAAGATACAGTTCAGCAATGAGATCCATCCTCTCCGGATAGATATCCAGTCCGCACCGTTTACTGAGCGACTCGGCCCGTTCTGAAAGATATCGTTTGATCCTTTCGCGTTCATGCCGACTCCCCTGCTCAAAGCGCTCCGCCCGTTCGGGATCTTCCGGGTGTTCCAAGAGCATCCTGAGCTGGGTCTCCGGCTCATCTACCACCTCCCGGGTCACAAGGAATTTGCGAATGGAGGTCGAGGGCAGTTTCTTCTCGAAGGGGATCAAGACCTTTTCCATGGCGCTTACCAGCCCTCGCGCCCCGGTCTTTTGTTCGGCTGCCATTTCCGCAATCCGTGCCAACGCCTCGTCCTCAAACTTGATATCGATCCCGTAGGCCCTGAAGTCGATCCTTTTGCTCAGGACGATGGGGTTGTTGGGATTGGTAAGAATCTCCAGGAGGTCGTCCTTGTTGAGTTCATCAAAGACCACCACCACCGGAAGCCTGCCCACAAACTCGGACTCGAAACCAAATTCTACCAGATCCTGGGCCCGCACCTCCTTCAGGATCTCCCAGGGGATCTCGGTGGGCCTCACATCGGCCTCGAACCCGATCCCCTGTTTCTGGAGGCGTCGCTTGATGATGTCCGCCAAGTCCCCGAAGGCGCCGCTCATAATAAAAAGGATGTTCTTGGTATTAACCACTTTCTTTTCCCGCTTTCCGGTACGGCGGTAATGCTCAATGGCCTGGATCTGCGATATGGGATCATGCGGGACCTTGAGATCCACATCGGTCTCCTCCATCGGTTTGAGAAGCGCCCGCTGGACGCCTGTCCTGGATATGTCGTGACCGATCAGGTTTTGGGATGAGGCGATCTTGTCGATCTCGTCAATATAGATGATCCCGTTCTCCGCCAGCTCAATGCTGTCATTGGCCTCATAAACCAGGTCCCGCACCAGGTCTTCCACATCCCCGCCTACATAACCGGTCTCGCTGAACTTGGTGGCATCGCCTTTGACAAAAGGAACCCCCAGTTTCTGGGCGATCAACTTGATAATATAGGTCTTTCCAACACCGGTGGGACCGATCATGAGGACATTGTTCTTGATCATGCCCACACCTGATCTTTTCTTTTCACCGGTATTCCTCTCATTATTGAACTTGATCCTGTTAAAATGGGTGCAGACCTTTGTGGCCAGGACCCCCTTGACCTCATCCTGCTTCACCACGAAACTGTCCAGATAGGCCTCCAGCTCCTCAGGCATCATATCAAAATGAGGCCCCGTACCCCCGCCCGCATCCCGGTCCTTGCCATCGCTCGAGGCCTCCTCCTTCTTAGGGATGACAAAGGGAGATATAATCTTGATTCGGTTGCCGTATTTCTTGGTAAGATACTCGCTCAGCTCTTTTTCCAGTTCCCGCTGATTGGGAATCCTTCCGGCATCGTCTCTCTCGTCTTTAAACACGCCTTGCTTTTCCATGTATTGAACTCCTTGTTCATCAGCCTTCCTGCCTGCCGGACCTGCCGTAACACCTCGACCACAGAAGCGCTGTTGGGCAATCAATTGGTCTAATATACGCATTCGTGCATCGATTTCAAGCGCAATCCCCGATAGACGCCCGTTCCTGCCATGATGCCTCAAACATGGCCTTCAGTCTCCGGGCCCCGGCTCCTTCCGAGAACTCCGCCCTCCTGCAAAAACCTTCTCAGGCCTCTTGTGCCACAGGCTGAACCGGTCTGCCCGTAAAGTTGCAGGAGACATTCTGGGATTGAA
>JAGHEC010000340.1 GCA_021159525.1 Deltaproteobacteria bacterium
GGGGGAAGCCGCAGCTCGACGAAGTCGAGAATGCGGAGGGGGCAAGCCTGCCCGCCATTGCCTTGTTACCCATGTTACTTCCTTCTGCCATCGCAGATCCACGGGACGAAAGTCTTGGCAAGAACGCTCAATTGGCCTTGGCAGGCGGGTGTCCCCTGCAGATAAGTCACTCAAGAGACCAGCCCGGAGGCCCGGAGCGGAAGAAAAATCCTCCTGCCCCGGCGGTACGTTCACTGTGCTTCCCCTAAATATTGAGCTGTTACGCTTCTTTTTTCTTTTGGCGTTTCTCCCTTGCCCAATCGGGCCTGGATCTTGGATGCTTCACCTTGAACAATGGAAGTGATCAGTCCATATTCCCCGTTTTCCCGAAGTTGGCTTTCAGTGAAAGAGGCAAAAAGACCACCTCTGATCAAAATCTCTTTTTGTGAAATATCATCAATCATTTCAATTTATTAAATTCGATCCCGGGTGAATGGGTCAATCTTGGCTTTTAAAAATAGGCGGTAAATTTGCCACCCCTCTAAACCCCCTGATTTAACGAAGTTTATTCTGCTCTGATGTCCTTATCGGGAACTCATCCGCATGCCCGTCCATCCCGTTCGGGAGGTCATTTTACATCCCTTTTCATCCAAACTTGAGACATCCCTATGGGGAAAAGAATTCCTTGCTGCGCTGGATATTTAAAATCTGCTTTCATTTAAGCAGGTTGCCGTTCCTCCTGTTATCTCCGGCACTCAGTTTGCTTTGAGGCCCCTTCAAAATGAAACGATTTGTATCAGCTCAATAATTAAGGGCGAACGTACTGCCGGGGCAGGAGGATTTTTCTTCCGGTCCGGGCCTCCGGGCTGATCTCTTCAGAAAAATCCTCCTGCCCCTGTTCATTGAGCTGCTACAGCGATTTGATATTCCGATAAGACGTGTAGGGGGGGGTTAATGGCGAATATATGGGTGGTAGATGATGATCTTTTTTACAGGAAAATCATTTCAGAGGAGCTTAAGGAGTGCGGGCATGACGTCATGACCCTGGATAACGGCATGAATCTGTCGTTGCTTTTAGAAGAAAACCGTCCGGATCTCCTGATTTTGGACGTGTTTATGGCGCAGAAAAGCGGCGTTGATTTACTGGAAGATTTGAACCGGAAAACAGAAGACAGGGGAGAATTACGCATACCCGTCATCGTAATCACGAGCGATGATTCCGAGGAAACGGAACTCGCTGCAAGGGAAGGAAAGGCCGACTATTTTATGCTGAAACCTTTTCCAAAGAAGAAAATTTCAGAAGTGGTGAATCATCTGTTGAAAGGGGGTGGGTGCGCAAAGAGCCTGAAGGAGCATGACCCTTGGAGATTCTGAGATGATGGTTTTTAAGGTCATGATGTTTGATAGGCAGGGGAGCGTTTTGAAGCTATCCCGGAAACGAGCAATTATTGAAACAGAAAGGAGAAAAAGAAATGGCAACTTTAGCAGCGCCCCCCAAAAGGGATGAAAAGCCGGGGCCTGCGGCCCAGCGTGCGGGGCGCCAGGCAGTCGACATGGAAAAACAGCGGAGGCTTGCAAGGGAGCGGGCCAAGAAAAAGGCGGAGAGCAGGACCGCGGCCAAGCGTCAACAGGCGGCCGAACGGATCGCAGCGGCCACCGAAGAGCTGGCCAGCGGCGTAGCCGAGGCCAACGCGGCCGCGGAACAGCTCAACAAGGCCATGGAGCAGATCTCCTCGGGCGCGACCGAGGCAAGCGCGGCCTCCCAGCAAGGCCAGGCCGCGGCCGAAGAACTCGCCAGGGCGGCCGCGTCGAGCAGCGCGGGGGCCCATCAGGCCCTGAACAAGGTGAATGTGCTTGAGAATCTGATCAACGACACTGCCTCGGATATTGAAAAACTCATCGAAAATGTGGGCAAGTCCGCGGCAAGGAACGTGGAATCGGCAAAGATGATCGCCGACCTGGAGCAGCAGGCCGACGAGATCGGCCAGGTGGTCAAGACGGTGGCGGGAATTGCCGATCAGACCAACCTCCTGGCCCTCAATGCGGCCATCGAGGCGGCCAGGGCCGGTGAGCACGGCCGTGGTTTCGCGGTGGTGGCCGACGAGGTCAGGAACCTGGCCGAGGGGGCAGAGAAATCCGCGCGCAACATCCGCGACCTGGTGGCAGAGATCCAGAAGGATGTCAAGGCCGTGGCCCGGGACACGGAGCAGGCCGGGGCAAAGGGCAGGGAACAGGTCGAAAAGGGCAAGAATATTGCCCGGGAGCTGGTGCAGATACAAAATGACGCGAAAGTCATCCGGGAGAGCTGCGACGAGGTCAACAACCTGAGCGCAGAGGTGGCCGTGGCCATCGAGCAATTCCGCAAGGGGATCGAAGTGATTGCGAGCGCCGCGGAAGAGGCGGCCAGCGCGGCGGAAGAGGCCTCCACCTCCACGGCCGAACAGGTGAAGGCGTTGCAGGACGTGGAATCGGCCACCGACGATCTGGCCCAGATGGCCGAAGACCTGAAGGTCAATACCGACTCGGAGAAGAGCAGCGAGCAACTGGCCGCTGCGGCAGAGGAGCTGTCGGCCACCATCTCCCAGGCAAACGCCGCGTCCCAGCAGATCATGGCCGCGATCAAACAGATCGCCCAGGGGGCCGAGCAGCAGGGTTCCGCCACGCAGGAATCGGCTTCGGCCATTGCACAGATCGACAGGCAGATGAAAGAGATGGAAGAGAAGGCGAAGATCTCCCTGGAGAAGGTTGACGGCTTGCAGAAACTGCTCGCCGAAAACAAGAAATCCGTGGATGAAATAATCGGCGCCATCGGCGAGGGCGCCGAGGCAAGCATCGGTTCCGCTGAAAACATCAAGGCCCTTGAAGTGCGCGTGCGCCAGATCGACAAGATCGTGGATGCCATTACAAGCATGGCCATGCAAATCAACCTGCTGGCGGTAAACGGCGGCATTGAAGCGGCCCGGGCCGGGGAGTACGGCAAGGGATTTGCCGTTGTGGCCTCGGATATCCGTACACTGGCAAACGACTCCGGAGAGAACGCGGAAAAGATCAAGGACCTTGTCCGCGCCATACAGGACCAGGTCTTTACCGTGGCAAACGATATCCAGCAGATCGCCGTCAGCGCGCAACAGGAGGTCGAGAACGCCAAGAAATCCACCGAAAAACTGGCGCTTGTTGAAACGGATATGGTGGAGGTCCAGGCCGGGGTTGCCGCCATACAGACGGCTTCCGAGGAGGCGGCCGGCCAGGTGCAGGAGGCCCGTGCCGGGGTAGACCAGATTGCGTCCGCGGCCCAAGAATCATCCAGCGCGGCCCAGCAGGCATCGGCAGCCGCTACCCAGCAGGCCAAGGGGATGCAGGAGCTGGCCCAGGCCATCGAGGATATCTCGGCCCTTGCAGACGAACTTCAGTCCTGATGCAGGACTTCCATATCAAGGAGAATAACCATGAGCGAACAGACAGCTCTACAACAGATAGCGGAAGACCAGCTCGTCACCTTCTCGCTCGGGAGGGAGAGCCTCGCCTTTCCCATCGGCCTGGTGCAGGAGATCGTAAAGCCATCGGCCATCACCCGGGTCCCCAATGCCCCTACGTATGTGGAGGGGATTGCCAACCTCAGGGGAAACATCCTGCCCGTGGTCAACCTGAGGAAGCGCCTTGGGATGGACCTGAAGGAGCAGGATGAAGACACGCGGGTGGTGGTCCTGAATGCGAACGGAGCGGCGACGGGCATGGTGGTGGACAGTGTCTCCGAAGTGCTGCACGTCGAGAAAAGCGCTATAGAAGCGCCTCCCGATGTGGTGGAGGGGATTGACGGCCAGTACCTCCGGGGTGTGGCAAACACGGATGAGGGCAAACGTCTCACCCTGATCCTCTCGGGTGAAAAGATCCTCCCGGACACGGCGGGTCAAAAAGAGATCGGGGCATCCATCGATTCAGGCCATGGAGTTACAGCCGATGAGCGGGATAAGAAAAAACTTGAAGAGGAAGAGCTCCTGGTGACCTTCAGGATGGCGGGCGAGGAGTTTGCCGTGGATATCATGCAGGTCCAGGAGATCATCCGGGTGGCGGAGATCACCCGTGTCCCCAGGGCCCCCGAGTTTGTGAAGGGGATCACTTCGCTCAGGAACCGTCTTTTGCCCATCGTCGATCTTAGGGCCCTTTTCGGCATGACATCGCCGGAAAATGACATGAGCGGCCGCTCCATCCGGGAGGGGGAGACGCCTGAAGCGGACCATGACACGGCGGTTGAGGCGGAGGGAGCCGATGACTCAATGGAAGCGGCATCGACAGATGATGACACCGTCGATGCCCGTCGGATCGTGGTCATAGACATGGACGGCGTCCTCACCGGCATCCTCGTGGATTCGGTTTCAGAGGTCCTCCGATTGCCCGTAAAAAGCATTGAAGATCCGCCTTCGATCATAAACAGGGAGCAGGCTGCGAAGCTGAAAGGGGTCGGCAAGCTCAATAACGGTGAGCGGCTGGTGATGCTGCTGGATATGGGCAATCTCATATCCGCGGACCAGAAAGCGGCGCTTGTATCGACCGCGGGGGCCCAGGGAAAGGATGAGGAGCGTATGGCAAAAGAGATCATGGATGAAGAGCAGGCGGTCTGCTTCTGGATCGACAAGGAAGAGTACGGGATCGACATCATGCAGGTCCAGGAGATCATCCGCGTCGATGAGATCACCGCAGTGCCCAATGCGCCCCGGTTTGTGGAAGGGATTGTGAACCTTAGGGGCAACGTCCTGCCGGTGCTCGACATGCGGACCCGGTTCGGGCTGGAGAAGGGAGAGCGTACGGAGCAGAACCGGATCATCGTGGTGGATATCGCCGGCAAGACCACCGGCATCATCGTGGACTCGGTGAGCGAGGTGATCCGCATTCCCAAAGACCGGATCGAGCCTCCGCCTGAGCTCATTACCGAAGCGGGCATAGAGGGCCGGTATATCGAAGGGATCGGAAAGCTCGATGAGGGCAAGAGGATCATCGTCCTGGTCCAGGTGAACGCCCTCCTTACCGGCGATGAAAAAGAGGAATTAAGCGCTGTTCGCAAGGAAGAGGGCATTCCGGGAGACACTGAAAAGGAGGCCGCCCTGAAAGGGCCGGAAGGCCACGTCCCGCATCAGGAACCGTCCCTTCCAAAAAGGGCCGCTGAATCAGGGAAGAAAAAGACAGCGGCAAAGGCCAAAAAGGGCGTGAAAAACAACGGCCCCCGGAAAAAGAAGGCATAGGGTGGCTGCCATTGCGATACAGGGCGGATGGCATCTGATGACCGGCGACCTGCTGGTGGCCGAGGGGCACAAAATTCTATATACCGGCGGGGTGGGGTCCTGTGTGGTGGTATGCCTCTGGGATATGAAAAGGCTCATCGGGGGCATGGCCCATATCCCCCAGCCCACCTCATCCCTGGTTGATGATCCGGAGATACCGGCCCATCCTGCCGGCTCCCCGGACAGGGCGCTTCCCCTCCTCTTCAGGCTGATGGAAAAGAGGGGGGCCAGGCGAGGGACCACATCCGCCCGGCTCGCGGGGGCCGGAAACATGTTCGGTATGCCGGATGATTGCTTCATGGGTAATATCGGCCGGTCCATTCTGGATAAGGCCAGGAACGTCATCTACGGGTTGGACCTCATCATTAACGGCGAATCCGTCGGCGGTGGTTATGGCCGGAGCGTCCGATTCGATATCGGCACCGGCGAGGTCTTCATCACCCTTACAAACGGAGAAAGACTGACATTATGATTCGGGAGCGATTATGAAATGATGAATATGAAACAGAAAATCAGGGTATTGATTGCAGACGATTCCGCATTTATGCGGCAGGAACTCAAAAAGATCATGGAACGGGACCCGGACATCGAGGTGGTTGCCGTGGCGCGTAACGGCGAGGAGGCCGTAGAGCGGACAAAGGCCCTTGATCCGGATGTGGTGGCCCTGGACATCAATATGCCGGTGATGGACGGGCTCACGGCCCTCCAGTATATCATGATGGAATCCCCCAGGCCCGTGGTCATGGTGAGTTCCTTGACCCAGGAGGGGGCCCTTACAACTTATGAGGCCCTGGAATTGGGGGCCGTGGATTTTGTGGGAAAGCCGGGCGGGACAATTTCCCGCGATATCGGTATGGTCGCCGATGAAATCGTCTACAAGATCCGCTCCGCGGCCGGGGCCAACACCTCGCGTCTCGGACCGGGCGGAAAACGACGAAGGCGGGAACGGGCCAAGAGGGCCACACCCAGAGCCTCAGGCAGGGGGACCTCGGGGAAGGTCGTCGTGATCGGGCAGTCCACCGGAGGGCCCAACACCATCATGGATATCCTGCCCATGTTGCCTCCGGACCTGGGGGCGCCGGTCATCATCGTACAGCATATGCCGGGATCCTTTACCCCCTCGTTCGCCCAGCGGCTCGACAACAACTGCGCCCTCTCCTTCAAGGAGGCAAAAAGCGGTGATATTATCGAGCCCGATCACGGATACCTGGCGCCCGGCGACATCCACATGACCCTGGCGCCCAGAGGCATGTGAAACAACGGAAGCCTGGTAAGACTGACCAAGACCCCGCGCAATACCCTCCATACCCCTTCCGTGGACGTCACCATGGCGTCGGTCCTTTCTCAATATGGGGCAAACACCATCGGGGTCCTGCTTACCGGCATGGGAGCGGACGGCGCGGACGCCATGGTCAAGATACGCGAGGCGGGGGGCCGCACCATTGCGGAATCTGAAGAGACCACGGTGGTCTTCGGCATGCCCAAGGAGGCGATCCGCAGGGGGGGGGCGGAATTCGTGCTTCCATCATACGAGATCGGCGAAAAGATTGTGGAATTGGTCCAATCATAGGGAGAGACCCGCAATGGCGCATGAATATGCAAAAATAGACGATTCAACAGCGGTTGTGACAGTGGGACGTGAATTGTCCAGCGGTGGGCGCAACACGGTGAATGAACTTCGAGATCTCTGCCGCCGCCTTGCAGAAGAGGGTAAGAAGAGGATTATCCTCGATTTCTCTGATGTGAAGGTCTGCCCCAGCGTGGTTTTAGGCAATATCATCGTCCTTGACAAGCGCCTGAAGGAGAACGGGGGAGGTGTCGCCCTCGCGGCCCCCGCTGCACACGTGGCGAAAGCGGCGCGGATTGTAGGGCTGAACAGGACCATCCCGAGCTTTGACTCGGTCGATGATGCGGTCAAGAGCACGCAAAGAGAGGAGGACAATCATGAGCCCTGCGATTGATGAGTTGCTGAACGACCTGAAGAGTGAAGAAGAGGCCGACCGCCGATACGCGGCCGAAGATTTGGGGGACCTGGGCGATCCGGCCGCTGTTCCGGCCTTGATAAAGGCCCTGGAAGATCCGGCGGTGGGTGTCCGGGAGGCGGCGGCAGAATCCCTGGTTGCCA
>JAGHEC010000319.1 GCA_021159525.1 Deltaproteobacteria bacterium
ATCCACGGGACGAAAGTCTTGGCAAGAACGCTCAATTGGCCTTGGCAGGCGGGTGTCCCCCGCAGATAAGTCACTGAAGAGACCGGCCCGGAGGCCCGGAGCACAAGAAAAATCTTCCTGCCCCGGCGGTACGTTCGCTGTTATCCCCCCAATTATTGAGCTGATGCGATTTTCTCATATCAGTGTATCAGGGAGATCTCAAGACTCCGTGAACGGTTACTACACGCTTTTGTCCGGAGAACAAAAACACCCTGAAGGGGCGATTCTTTTATTTGCTGTTTAGGAAAAAAGCGCCTATAATGCCTACAGGAATGGTCAATTCACTGAATTTGGGAGGATAAATAACCACGTGACTCTTCTGTTCATAGGCACCACAGGAGATCATGCAGGTCACAGCCTTATCACGTGGGCAATAGCCCGAAGGCTCGTGGAGAAAGGTCTCAATGTGGGGTTTTTAAAACCCTTTGGAACCCATCCAGTCAGGTTGGAGCAGTTTTGGACGGACCAGGATGTTGTCCTGTTTAAAAAGGTGTTGGGCCTTCAAGAACCTTTTGACAGGATCTGCCCCTATCTGGTTTCAGAAGAAACATGGACCCAGGAAAAGGCAGAGGATGTCCTTGAAGAGATTAAGACTCTCGCCAGGGAGCTTTCGACGGGGAAAGACATTCTCCTTATCATGGGCTCCAAGCACATCTTCCTTGACGATGCCCCCCACAATGTTTCGGATGTTTCGCTTAACACCGAATTACAAACCGATTTTATCCTCGTTGACAGATATCGGGATACGGCCAGGTCTATTTATTCCATTCTTTCTGCCAGTTCTCTCCTCAGAGACAGGATCAAGGGGATTATCCTCAACCGGGTGCCCCAGGCAAAACTCCAGGGGGTCAAAGATCGTACAATCCCATCCCTTGCCAGGAAGGGAATTCCTATCACTATCGCACTTCCGGAAGACCCTTTCCTATCTTTTCGAAGCATTGGGGAGATAAGGGATGTCCTTGATGGCGACTTCCTTTGCGGGGAGGAGAGCATCGAGGAACCGGTGGGGGGAATGACCGTCGGATCATCAGATCTGCATGGAGAACTTCTGCTGTTCAAGAGGGTCTATAACAAGATCGTCCTGTTAAAGCCCCATCCCCCTGAAATGGGGGTTGGGGAGTCCCAGGGCCTTAGGTCCATTGCCGGGATACTCTTAACCGGTGGCCGAAATCCTGCCTCTCAACTCCTGGCGGCGGCCAAAAAGGTCAACGTCCCGCTGATCTTAGCGAAAGGGGACACCTTTTCTGTCTTGGAATGTCTGGAACAGACCGCCCCCACCCTTTCCATTCAGGATGAAGCCAAGGTTCGTCGTTTTACGGAACTGATGGACCGGGATGGAGCCCTTGACCAGATGCTCCAGGCCATCGGAATTCACTGATCTCTCATCCACAGATTTCGCAGATTATCCAGAAATCCTATCATCCCAACCATTCACCTAAGCCAGTCATCCCATCAGAACCCGGAAATTGTGTCTCCGATTTGATATAGAATTTCTGCAGGAGTTATTGAGTTCTGAAGCTTTGTGTCAACCAATCGTATCCGATACAACCCGGAGGAGTTTATCAGGGGAGATCGGCTTGGATAAAAACAGGTTTGCCCCTGCCTCAATCCCTTTGTCCCTGTCTTCATCCCGGCTCTTGGCCGTCAAAAACACGATCGGGGTTTCCCTGTAATCCTCTCTCTCCCGGATCTGCCTGCAAAGTTCAAAACCATCCATCTCAGGCATGATGATATCGAGCATTAACAGATCATAGTCGTTCTGATCAAGTTTCTTGAGCGCCTCGGCGCCATTAGGGACCGGATGGACCTCGTAACCCTCAGGCCTGAGGAGTTCATTGAGCGCAATGCGGACCAGTTCATCATCATCCACAACAAGAATAGTTTTTGCCATTTTGACTTACTCCTTTCCCGACGCTTTAGCCGGAAGAAGGACCCTCACTTCTGTCCCATTACCATATTGACTCTCGATTTCAAGCCTTCCGCCATGGGCCTCTATGATGCCGAAGCAGAGGGAAAGGCCTAAGCCCGTGCCCTTTCCCACATGTTTAGTGCTGAAGAAAGGCTCAAGCACTTTATTAAGATTCTCCTCGGGGATCCCCTGACCCGTGTCCTGCACCGAAACAACCACCATGGGAGGCCCCTCATATTCACTCATATATGAGAGGATTGTCAACTCCCTGGGTCCTGTTATTTCATCCATGGCATCCCTGGCATTGGAAATCAAATTAAGGAAGACCTGTTCTAACTGGTTTGAATCGCCAATCACTTTTGGCAGGTCTTCAGACAGTCTCCGCACGATGGAAATGTTGTGGTTGAGGAGCTGTTGCCTGGTGATTATCAGGGCATTCTCTATTGGTTGGTTTACATCTATTTCTTTAAACTCGGGACTGGTCTGCCTGGAAAACTCCCTGAGATGTTCAACAATTTTCTCGATTCGATCGTTGCATTTGCGGATGATTTCCAGTTTCTCCCGTTCGGGAAAGTCCTGAGGGAGATTCTTGAGGATCACGTGCAGGATGGTCTGCGAGGCCATGAGGGGATTGTTCAGTTCATGGGCAACGCCGGCCACCAGCTCCCCCAAGGCCCTCATCTTGGATGCCTCAACAAGACTTGCCTGAGTGGCCTTGAGCCTGGCCTCCAGACGCTTCTGTTTCGTGATGTCTTTGAAAATTCCTGCCGTTGCGATAACCTTGTCTTCCTCATCTCGAAGCAGGAAAAGCGAAGTCAGGATTGATACTATCCCCCCATCTTTCCGCTTCAGCTCCATCTCGTAATTCTCGGTCCTCTCACTTTTCCTGAGAAGAGACATGATATCCCTTGCCTGTTGGATGCCCCGTACGTAATAACGCGAGATATGTGTTCCGAGAATCTCTTCTCTCGTATATCCTAACATTTCCTCCATGCCACGGTTCTGGTATGTCATATTCCCTTTAAGGTCCGTGGTCACGATACCGTCAACAGAACTCTCCATGATGTTTTCAAGAAATTCTTTGGTCTCTCGCAGCTCTTTCTCAAGGGCCTTTCTCAGGGTAATGTCGCTAACAAGCTCCACAAATCCCGTGGCATTGCCGGACGCATCCTTAATGGGCGTAATGGTTGTATAGGCTGGAAAGTGATCACCATTTTTCCTGACCCGATACATCTCTAATTCGCAGACCCCTTCGGTTATTGCGCGTTTAGACATCTCTTCCTGAATCCCTTTTCTGCGGTCCTCGGGAAGAATGGTAATGCTGATATTCTTGTTATTGATAACTTCATCTTTTTTCCACCCAAACAGATTTTCCGCTCCCCTGTTGAACTCAATGATGTTTCCGTAAAAGTCAAGGGCCATGATCGCATACACCGTGGCGCTGTCGAGGACGTTGTTTAGAAACCGGGAAATGTCACGATATTTCTCTCTTGATTCCTTCAGCTCCTCTGTCCTGGCCTCAACCATCCTTTCCAGCTCTGAGGTGTAGCTCTGGAGCTGGCCTATCATCCGGTTGAAGGATACTCCCAATATCCCGATCTCATCGGCGCTGCGGGTAATGACCCTTTCAGAGAGGTCGCCCTCTATCATTTTAGTGGTCACATCCGTGAGTTCCTGAATAGGTCTCGTAAGCGCCTTAGAGAGTGTGATAGTCAGTAAAAAGACCAGTGCAAGGGCTGTAAGTCCCATAAGGATGATAAATCGTTCTGTCTCATACAGGGAGTGATAGATTTCGTCTTCATAGGTCCCGGCCACAATTATCCAGTTCCACGGCCTGAAGTATATGTACTTGTTAATCTTCTGTCTCGGTTTCTTATCCCCCAATTCCGGATTCATCCAGGGATAGCGGATGGTCCCCACCTGGCCGTTTTCGAGGGCAAGGGCATCCTTTATCATAGCCCTGATATATTCAAAGCCCGAGGAATCCCTCGAATCGAGTATGTTTTCTCCTTCCCTGGCAGGGTGAATCTTCAGAACCCCTTTGCTGTCTATAACATACACATAGCCGGTATCTCCCACCTTGATCCCTCTTATCTCTTCATCCAGGAAATGCACCATTTGCTCTTTTCCCTGCGCCATCGCCTGATTGACTTTGCAGATGGAATAGACGCCCCTGACCAGATGTTCCAGGTTTTCATCTGATGCATTTTTCAGGGCCTTACCGAAACGCTGCATCGTGAGGAAGGTTACGCACAGGAGGGGGACAAGAACCACAAAAAGGGTTGCGCTGGCAAGCTTTGTGCGGATTTTCCAATCGCGGAATAGCGGTATAAACATATCGGTCCTCGCCGACTAAGTACAGACCTCGTTAAATAGTTGAGTGGCCGAGTAGTCGAGTTGGTAAAAAATTACAAAGAAATCACCATATTAGAATTCAAATCAACATCAGTCATTAGACAGTTGCCAATTCAGTTTTGTGCAAATCCGCCAGAGGCCGACAGGAAGCACAAGAAGTTTTTTACAATGCGGGAAAGCCGGTGATAGAACGGGTTTCCGAAGGATGAATGATCATTCAACTTCTTAAAACCCACTGTGACGTTATATCTTTTGCTTTCAGCTTTCAACTTTGCCTCTTTACGCGAGACCTTTGAAAAACATTTCCCGATTAGCGGGATTCAAGGTCAAGGCGCATGTCACGCTTCAGCGGGATTAACCACCCCAGAGGAACAGGCTTCGCATTCCACGGGGCACCGCACTGCGGCATCTTCGTCAGGCAGTAATATATTGAATATTTCGCAATTCCTGAATCCCTAAATTCCTGAATCCATGTAAAAAGGACTTTTTACATGGACGTCAATATGTTGGGTCGGGAAAAGTGACCATGCCCCTTGGTCTTCCCACCATCCGGTACATCACGGGCGACACCCACCCTTCATCGAGCAGGTCATCATCTATCTCCATAAGGATGCCGTCATGGATGGCCCAGCTACGACCCCTGACGGTGTTGGCAAATTCGGGTTTGCGGAACGGTGTGCTATTGTCCAGTTTCTTAAAGAGCTGCTCCCCCGGTTGAAACAGCTCATGTATCCTTTTCATCTGGGCATAACCGCTGAAGTAACTAAATCCGTGTCTTTCATAAGTAATCGCATTGTGATAAAAAAGAGCTTCCAATCGAATGCTCTTTATATCAAAGACCCGGCAAAAAGATTCAAGCAGACCGATGACCTCCCCGGTTAGCCCCATCCCTTTTCTGACCTGGCCGGGGAAAAGGCCCGCCTCCAGGGCACGTTTCTCCTCAGGCAGATTCCTGGAAGCCCAGCCAAATAATGTATCCGTTCCCTCAAGGTCAATATGGGTGTTGAATTTGGGTGAGGAGGGGTCATTGACAACCATGAAGTCCCAGTCTATCTGTGTAAAATCGTTCGAATCCGTAAGCTGGATAGAATAGAGAGGGTCTTCCCCCCCTGTCAGTTTAACCTCGACCAGGCAGGTGCTGTCGCCCTGCGGGGAGAAGAATCGTGCCACCTTATCCCCTCTTTCATTGCATAGGGAAAGGGGGTCAATCCCGAAACGATGATAGAGCGAAGGGGGTATTAGACTCCGGTAAAACCCCTCTTTTTCCAGGCTGGAAAGCCTGCTGATTCTACGTATCCAGGACATATAGCATTTTGGATTGCGGATTGCGGATTGCGGATTGCGGATTTGAACAAACACCAAACATAGCGCTAAATCAGATACTTAGAGATGTGCTGCTCTTGGGAGTTGTGAAAGTATTTATCTGAAAATCTACAGGTTAACATCTCCTATTTTTCTTGTTCTTAGACTATTTCCGGCAGGATGTCAAAAGAAAGCTAAACCCTCGGCGGTTCAGGCCAAACCATCCTTTTCCATTGACCCGAATTTTTCCCTTATGATACTTTACCCAAAGAAATGAAGCAGGGTCCTGCGCTTATGTTGATGGCGCTTTCAGGAATGAACAGCTATGGTTTTGAGATACTTAAAAGACCTTTTTCCATGGTCTCATAGATCTGATCAAGCGGAGACCGATATGAAACCAGTGGAACAAGACAACGTTGACAGGGAAGAGACAATCTTCATCTATTCGGATGAGATGAGCTGGTTTGATTTTGGGGCTGACCATCCGTTCAGGCCGGAGAGGGCGGCCAAGACCTGCGACCTCTGCACCCGTTACGGGGTCATGAATTATCCCTGGATGAAGATCCTGGAACCTGAGGCCCTGGCCATCAACCTCCTTTCCCTTTTTCATGAGCCCACTTATCTCCGTCTTCTGCAGGAGGCCAGAGAGGATAAAGTGAAACCCGAGATGCTTGAGCGCGGCCTGGGGACTCTGGATAACCCGATTATTACAGGGATTTACGAATGGTCATTATCGGCAGCGGGCGGGACACATGCAGCCATGAACCATCTTATTAAAGGGGAAGCCGTGGCGGCCTTTAATCCGTTAGGGGGTTTCCACCATGCCATGCCGGGTCACGCTGAGGGCTTCTGTTACATCAACGATATCGCCATCGCCATCATGTATGCTTTAGGCAGGATCCCGGGCCTAAGGATCGCCTACATAGATCTGGACGCCCACCACGGAAACGGTGTTCAGCATGCCTTTTACCAGGACCCGAGGGTCCTGGTGATCTCCCTCCATGAAACCGGAAGAACCCTTTATCCCTGGTCAGGCTTTGAGACCGAGACCGGGGAAGGAGACGGAAAGGGCTTTACGGTCAATTTCCCATTAGAACCGGAAACCGATGACGAGGTTTACGACTTTGCCCTTCAAGAAACCGTTCTCCCTCTGGTCAAGTCCTTTTCGCCGGATCTCATAGTTGCAGTGCTCGGGGCCGATGCCCTGGTTTCCGACCCCCTCACCCACCTGAAGCTGACCAATAACAGTTATCAGAGGGCTGTCAAAGAAATTGTGGAGATATGCCCTAAGATCCTTGCCCTTGGAGGGGGTGGTTACGATCTCTATCGAACGGCCAGGTGCTGGACCCTGGCCTGGTCCATACTGAATCGGGTGGAGCCGGAGGACGAATTCGCCGGTCTTGTAGGGGGAATGATGTTCGGGCCGGAAAAGGAAGTGGGGAGCCTCTATGACCATCCTTACCAAACTAAAGGCGAAGTCAAAGAAAAGGCCTTTGAAGAGGCCCGGAGGGCAGCGGCCTATATCCAAAAGAATATCTTCCCCATCCACGGAATATAGGGAAGCCCTGATCTTGCAGCACGTAATCCGGGAATCCAGGTTAGTGTCCGAACGAAAAATCCTATCTTTCGTTCGGACACTAGTTATAGTTGTACCCTTTTGCCTTCCAGCGTAAAAGTGAGGAGGGCGCCAATGATGAGCAGGACTGCTGCGGTTATAAAGGAAGAGGTATAACTGCCGGTGCCGGCAATCAGCATCTGGGAGAGTCTGCCCATGACCAATCCGCCCACGCCCCAGGCCGTGAAGACAATACCGTAGTTGACGCCAAAATTCTTCAATCCCCAATGATCCTTTGTCAACGAGGGGAAAAGCGAGAGATTGGTCCCGTAGTTAAAACCGATAAAGACGGCCAGGAGCACAAGAATAATGGGGCTTGAGCTTGCGCTGCCCATAACGGGTATGGAGATGAGCATAAGAACCGCCTGGAAAGAGAGCATAATCGCAAGGGTTGAGCGACGGCCGATTTTATCTGAAAGCACCCCCGCAATAACGCGACCGCCTGCGTTTCCAACGGCCAGAAGCGCCACGACCAGGAATGCCATTTCTCCCATGCTTTGCTTGGCCATTCCGGCAATACTTCCAATAACCATCAGCCCTGCCCCGGCCCCGATAAAATAGATGAACCATATGGTATAAAAGGCGCGTGTTTTCATCATGTCCGATGGCCTGGGGTCATTTTGTGCCTGAGACGACGAAGCGGGCTGGCCTGCTCCGGCATTAACGCCTTCAGGGACATAACCTGCCGGAGGATTCACCAGGAGCATGGAAAGCCCGCACACAACGATGAGGAAGGCTATACCGAAGAACAACATGGCGCTTTGCAGACCCCAAATCCCAAGCAGGTATTTTGAAAGCGGCGCTATATAGACTGAAGCCAGACCGAAGCCGGCTACCACCAGCCCGGCGATCAATCCGGTTTTAGAAGGCGGAAACCACTTGAGAGCCGGCGGTGTCGCTGCTGAATACCCAAAACCTATGCCAACCCCCCCTAATACTCCAAATCCAAGAACCCAGGTTAGATAATCAGTGGTCCGGGAAATCCAGATAAAGCCCAGTCCGACCAGGACCCCCCCGATACAGGCGGTTATCCTGGGCCCAAACCTGTCCTGGCACTTTCCGGCCAGGATCATTGCAAAGGCGAAGACAATGCAGCAGACAGCATAAGGATCGTTCAGCGACGCAAGGTCCCAGGCAAACGCCCCTTCACCCCCTGTCTCGATGGACTGCTTGATGGCCCCCTTGAAGATACTCCATGTATAGAGAATGCCAAGGGCCAGATTGATTCCCGTTCCGCTAAAGGTAACGGCCCACCCCTTGTTTTTGACTGATCGTGACATAATCTTTTCCTTTTTGACATATCTCTAAGCGACACTATTGAGAATGGAATGTTTACCCCGCAGAAAATGCACTCGTGGCATTCCTGCCGGGTAAACACAGAAAAGAGCTTTTCCCTGAGGGCGTTATGCCCTGAGGGAAAAGCCCGTGCAAAGGGGACAGGGAAGACTATTGCCTTCCTTCCACGAGACGATCCACCACTTCAGGTTCAGCCAGGGTGGATGTGTCTCCGAGTTCGTCAATCGCTCCTTCGGCGATCTTCCTGAGAATCCTTCGCATGATCTTGCCGCTCCGGGTCTTGGGAAGGGCTGTTGTAAAGTGGAGCTTGTCAGGCGAGGCAATGGGGCCGATCTCTTTTCTCACGTGCTGAATGAGCTCCTTTTTGAGTTCATCCGTCGGATCAAAGCCCTCCTTCAGGGTCACAAAGGCATAGATCCCCTGGCCTTTTATTTCATGGGGGAAACCGACCACCGCGGATTCCGCCACGGCATCATGGGCCACAAGGGCGCTCTCCACCTCTGCCGTGCCCATCCGGTGACCTGAGACATTGATTACATCATCCACCCGGCCCATGAGCCAGAAGTAGCCGTCCTCATCACGCCTGGCGCCATCGCCGGTGAAATAGTATCCCGGATAATCCATAAAATAGGTCTTTTTAAATCGGTCCGGATCACCAAAAACGGTGCGCATGAAACCGGGCCAGGACTTGCTCATACACAAATGCCCGCCTTCGTTTACATCTGCTTCAGACCCGTCTTGGCGGAGCACCACGGGATCCACTCCGAAAAAGGGCATGGCAGCCGAACCCGGCTTCATCGGCATGGCCCCGGGAATGGGGGTGATCATAAAACCGCCTGTCTCCGTCTGCCACCAGGTATCCACGATGGGACAACGTTCCTTTCCTATAACCTTGTAGTACCAGATCCAGGCCTCAGGATTGATCGGTTCACCGACCGTTCCAAGAAGCCGCAGGCTGCTCAAATCCCTCTTGTTGGGCCAGTCATCCCCGCTTCTCATAATGGCCCGTATAGCGGTCGGCGCCGTGTAAAAGATGTTGACGCCATACCTTTCCACCACTTCCCAGAAACGATCAGGCTCAGGATAGTTGGGAACCCCTTCAAACATGACAGATGTGGCGCCCAGGGCCAGAGGGCCGTAAGCGATATAGCTGTGGCCGGTGACCCAGCCGATGTCGGCCGTGCACCACCAGACATCCTCATCCTTGTAGTCAAAGGCATATTTCAGGGTCAGGAGTGTGTAGAGCAGGTATCCGGCCGTTGTGTGAAGCACGCCTTTGGGCTTTCCCGTACTGCCGCTGGTGTACAGAATAAACAGAGGATCCTCCGAATCCATGGGCTCGGCATCGCACTGATGGGAGGCGTCATTCATCAGTTCATGCCACCAGTAATCCCGGCCCTCTATCATATTAGTCTCCCGGTCTATCCTGTTGACCACAACGCATGTGCTGACATCAGGACAGGACTTCATGGCAGCATCTGCATTTTGTTTGCTGTTGAGTACACGGCCCGAGCGGTATCCGAAGTTAGCGGTAATAAGGATATGTGACTCACAGTCCAGAATCCTGTCCTTTAAGGCATCCGCACTGAAACCGCCGAAAACCACGCTGTGAATGGCGCCGATCCTTGCGCAGGCCAACATGGCGATCGGGAGTTCCGGGATCATCGGGAGGTAAATAGTGACCCGGTCGCCCTTGTCCACGCCAAGTTTCTTCAGGACATTGGCAAATTTACATACCTCTCTATGAAGCTCCTGATACGTGTAAGTCCTCGATTCCTCCAGGGGCTCCCCCTGCCAGATCAGGGCGGCCTTGTTTTTTCGCCATGTTTTTAAGTGACGGTCGAGACAGTTGTAAGAGACATTCAGCTTTCCCCCCACAAAATAACGCAGATAGATGTCATCCTTGAAATTGTACTCCTCCACCGGTCCATCCCATTTCTCGAACCAATGAAGGTACTTCTCAGCCATCTCGGCCCAAAAATCCTGGGGATCCTCGATCGACCTCTTATAGAGCTCGTTATACTCATCCATGCTCTTTATGTGGGCGTTTTCCACGAACTCCTTGGGCGGATCAAAGACCCTCTTTTCCGCATAAACAGATTCAACTTGACTAACTTTCTGTTCAACCATTTTCCATGCCTCCTTTTACATTAGTGTTAATCTTGTGAAAAAACGCACAAGAAATTTTTCGACCTGTGGCGTACGCCCGCTGACCGCCATAAATTCCTTCCATTTTGCGTTTGGCGCAGGCATTACTCAATGTCCGATTCAGGTATGGAAACCTGTGTGTCTTCAAAATTGAAAAAGGCCATTAAAGTCCAAAGAAGTGTAACACTCCTTGAGCCTTCATGGCCTTGTATCTGCCTGCTCCTTTATCCTGTAACCATTCTTAGCCTTCTTAGCCAAGCGAATATGAGTATAGATGTATTTCAGAAAAAAGTCAAGACATAATCTCATATTTCGCCCTTTGGAGTTTTAGATTTTTGCTTTTTGCTCAAAATGGTAACAGCTCAATAACCCGGGGCAGGAGGGTTTTTCTGACGCGACTGCCGGGAGGGCGCCCTCTCTTCGTGACTTATCAGTGGGGGAAACCGCAGCTCGACGAAGTCGAGAATGCCAAAGGGGCAAGCCTGCCCGCCATTGCCTTGTTACCCATGTTACCTCCTTCTGCCATCGCAAATCCACGGGACGAAAGTCTTGGCAAGAACGCTCAATTGGCGTTGGCAGGCGGGTGTCCCCCGCAGATAAGTCACTCAAGAG
>JAGHEC010000010.1 GCA_021159525.1 Deltaproteobacteria bacterium
AGAGACCAGCCCGGAGGCCCGGAGCGGAAGAAAAATTCTTCTGCCCCGGCACCAGGTTCGCAGTTATCCCCCTAATTATTGAGGTGATACATCATATGTTATTTCCGCATTCAACCTTGAAGCCCGAGCCGTAAATGCCGAACCTCTGAACCGCCCTCTAAATACCCAGCGCCGTACGCTTGGCCTCAATGTGGTCGATCATCAGCCTGGCTGCCTTGGATGGATCTGTTTCCACCGCAAAGACGGCCCCGACCACATCATTTGCAGTCTTTGTCAGCAGTTCGGTTACTACCGGGCTTCCCAGGATCTGGGGAACGGTCCCCAAGACCGTAAAGACCCCCGAGGCCACCACATATGCCCCGATGCTGACTGCCTTCTCGCTCATCCATTCCGGCGCAGCGCCTGCTGCGGGCAAATCGCTGATATCCACGCCGAGGGCATTGGCAATGGCGCTGCAGACCACCAGGATCCGGCTGATGTCCACACAGGAGCCCATGTGGAGGGCCGGTGGTATGCCCAGGGCCTTGCACACGCCCTTGAGACCCTCGCCGCATTCCGCTGCCGCCTCCGGCAGCAGCAATCCCGCCTTGGCCGCGGCAATGGCGTTGCACCCGGTGGTTACTACCAGCACATCGTTGCGGATCAGTTCCCTGATCAGGTTGACATGGCTCTCATCGTGCGGGATCTTGATGTTATTGCACCCGACCAGTGCACCGATTCCCTTGATAGCCCCGCCCTTGATCGCATCCAGGAGTGGATCGAGGGTCCCGCCCAAGGCGTCTACAATGGCCTCCACGCTGAATCCAGCCATACATTCCATTCTTTCATCAGGGATATGTACCATTTCGGGTTTGCGGAAACGGAAGTTCTCCACAGAGACCTTGACAATATCCTTGGCGATCTCGGCCGCATGTTCTTCGTTGAATTCCATGTGAACGGCGCCGGGGAACTTGGCCTTGGGGGAAGTAGAGATGAACTTGGTGTGAAAACAGCCGGTCAGACTGCCTAAAGCGGGCATGATGCACTGAACATCCACGATCATGGCATCCACGGCGCCGGTGATGACGGCCAGCTCCTGTTGCAGGAAATTGCCTGCAATGGGAACCCCATGTCGCATCAGGATCTCGTTGCCCGTACAACACATGCCGCAGACATTAATCCCCTTTGCCCCGTATTTCTCCGCCAGGGCGACCATCTCCGGATCCTCGGCGGCGGCAACAATCATCTCCGAAAGGGTAGGCTCATGTCCGTGGAGGATGATATTGACATGGTCTGCCTTGAGCACCCCTAAGTTTGCCACGGAACGCTGAGGGGCTGGGGCGCCGAAGAGGATATCGGACAGTTCCGTGGCCACCATGGATCCGCCCCAGCCATCCGACACGGCTGTCCTGAGCCCATGGAGGATCAGGTGGACGGGATCGTTGTCTACGCCGATATGGGTGCGGTGCATAATCTCCACGATTTCCCGATCGATGCCGCGGGGATCGATGCCCAGCTTTTTCCACAGGGTCACGCGCTTTTCCGGGGCCCGCCGGGTGAACTGGATGGGGCCCTCCTGTTTGCCGAACTCCGCATAGACGGCCTTGGCAAGGTCGATCGCGATCTCCGAGGTATTGCGGCCTTCGGTTTCGATCCCATACTCGGTTGCCAGGGCCTTGAGCTTGGCCTCATCCTTGATCTGGTATCCCCCGCTTTTGCCCTCGGCCGTCAGGAGAAGGGTATGGGCGATGTCCCTGCCGTGATCGGAATGGGCGGCCGCACCGGCCGCAATCATGCGGATGAGACCGCGCGCTACGATAATATCGGCCGTGGCTCCACACACACCCACCTTAGGACCTTCTCCATCAAAGGGGCTGATGCGGCAGGGTCCCATGTTACAATGCCGGCAGCACACCCCTAACTCGCCAAAGCCGCACTGAGGCAATTGGGCCTCGTACCGGTCCCAGGCCGTCCCGATGCCCAGTTCCTCTGCCCGTGCCAGCATCTCGTGCACCGCAGGATCGATGCTCCTACTCAGAATTTTATCGCTATATGTCATGGATGATCACCTCCTCAAACTATGGGATGGGTGGTTAATTCATGCTGACTGCTGAGGGAATCAAGGAACTGTCTGGATGTTCTCTGCGCGGCCTGCTGCATCATTTCCACGGGATGCCGCAGACTGAGGGCCCGGGTCGGGCAGGCAGCCACGCAAGCGGGACCTCCGGGGCGATCCGTGCACAGGTCGCATTTGATGGCGACCTTCTTTTCCCTGCCGCGGATCTCTGTGGTCGTCACACGGATGGCGCCAAAGGGACAGACGATCATGCAGAGCCTGCACGCGATGCAGAGCATTGGATCTACGGCCGTGTAGGTCTCTGTGCGGTAGGTCGCGCCGGTGGGACAGACCCGGACGCAGGGGGCATCCTCGCACTGCCGGCATTGAGTGGACAGCTTGACCCTGTCCACTTGCACCACCCTGTTCCGGGGCTGGAGTCGCTCAGAGGCGAGAACGGCCCCCAGGACCGTGCCTGCCTTGGTGTGCGATGCAGCGCAGGCCAATTCACAGGTGTGGCATCCAACGCAGCGCTCGGGGTCAACAAGGATGAACGGACTTTCTACGGACATGACTTTCACCTCCTTCGTAAAGGGATTCTTCCATCTATGCTCCAAGACCGGGGCTGTCCGCCGGTATTCGTTACTGACGTTATAAGTCGCCCCGCCCTTCCAAAAAACCTGCACGGTTCAGATGGTGCGTCTGGTCCGTGTGAAATTCCGCGTAACAGCTCAATAATAAGGGGTGGGAGGGTTTTCTGAAGAGACCAGCCCGGAGGCCCGGAGCGGAAGAAAAATTCTTCTGCCCCGGCACTAGGTTCGCAGTTATCCCCCTAATTATTGATGTGATACGCTTTGTTTTTAAGGGATGCATCCAAAACCGCGTCCACGATCTTTTTGTATCCGGTACAGCGGCAGATATTGGAAGAGATGGTCTTGACCACCTCCTTTCGGGCAGGTCTCGGATTCCTGTCCAGAAGGGCCTTGGCAGTCAGGATCATGCCGGAGGTGCAGAAGCCGCACTGGACTGCGCCCTTCTCCATGAACGATTCCTGAAGCGGGTGAAGTCTGCCGTTCCTGGCAAGGCCTTCAATGGTGGTGATGGACGCGCCGTCCACCTCCGGGGTCAGCACCAGGCAGGATCGAAGCGGGATGCCGTCCACAATGACCGTACAGGCCCCGCAGGAGCCCAGGCCGCAGGCCTCCTTGCCGCCGATCAGATCCAGCCGCTCCCGCAGGGTTTCGAGTAGGGTTTCGTACGGTTTGACCTCCAGGGCCACAGGTTCATCATTGATGCGAAAGTTGACTTTAACGGCCTTCATTATTTTTCCTCCTTCAAGGCCCTTTTGACGGCCCTTTGTGTCAGCGTCTGAACCATCTTTTTCCGATAGCCTGGCGAGAGCGCGGCATTGGATACGGGTTTGGCCTCCTGACGGGCATGCTGCGCGACCTCCTTGAGCGAGGTTTTGGATAAATCTTTCAACGGATAGACCCTGGGGGCCGGACCGATGCCGCCCACACAGACCCTTCCCGAGCCGTTCCTGATGGAAACTGCCACGCCTAACAGGGGGTAATCGATGGCGTTTCGGACCCGCAACTTTTCATAGGCCCCGCTGGATGCCTTCACCGGGACACGGATCTCGGTCAGAATTTCCCCAGGTCTCATGGTGAACGGATCCCTGCCGTTGCCGCTGAAGAGCTTTTCCAGCTTGATCTTTCGTTCTCCCCCGGGGCCGGCCAGATTGACGCTCGCAGACAGGGAAAGAAGAGAAAGGGCATTGTCACTGCAGTAATTGGAAAAGCACTCGGATGCACCGGGGACCACGTTGCAGGACTCGCCCCCCATCTTGTAGCAGAAGCCCCGGGCTGTTCGCCATTCGAGGGACTTGTTGTAGAGGAGACATCGCGTGTTCTGGAGAATATTCCCGCCGATGGTCCCGCGCATCTGGAGAGTTTCGCATGAGGTGGCGTCAAGGGATTCATAGAGGGCCGGAAAATGGTTTTTCACCACATCATGGTTTTTCAGTTCAAAGAGCGTGACATTGGCGCCGATGATCAGGGAACCGCGCTGACGTGAAATGGTGTGCAGTTGTTCTATGCCCTTTAAATCGATGATGGTCCCGGGCGTAGACAGCCTCAGTTTTACCCGGGGGATCAGGTCTGTTCCCCCGGCGAGATATCTGGCCCTGCCTTTTGCCTTTTCGTAAAGGGCGATCGCCGCGGCGATATCCTCTGCTTTTTTGTAGTTAAATTTGGGCAAGATCATTTTTTAACACCCTTCTTTCTTTCCAGAATAGTCAAAACCCGGTCGGGGGTCAGGGGAAGCTCGGTGAACAGCGCGTCTGTGGCGTTGGTTACGGCACAGGCAATGGCGCTGTAGGCGTTCATGCGGATGGTAAGGCCCCCCTCCTTTGCTCCGAAGGGACCTTCAGGATCCATGGAGCTGATAATGATGGTGTCGATCTCCGGCATATCGCAGGCCAGGGGAACCTTATACTCCAGGAGGTCCGGATTCAGGAGAAATCCATGATCCCAGAGGTTTCCTTCCATGATGGCGGCTATGCCTGCCTGCTGGATGGAGCCTTCCATCTGTCCTTCCACGGCCATGGGATTGATGGGACGGCCGCAGTCATGGGCCGCTGTGAAACGGGGGACCGTGATCCGGCCGGTGTGTGAATCGATCCGCACCTCGGCAACGGACGTGCCAAAGGAAAAGGTCCCGGCCATCTGTCCCCAGGGCCGTGAGACCCATTCTCTTTCAATGTCGATCTTGGGGAAATAGGAGCCGGTGGCCGCGATGGGATCGCCCCTGAAAAAGGCCTCGCGCACGATCCATCGAACCGGCATCTTTTTGTCGGGGGTTGTCATGGAAAAGACCATTCGATCTTTCAGGTCAAGATCTTCTGCGGGGACCCCGAGTTTTTCGGCTGCAATGGCAGTGATTTTCCTGCGCGCATTTTCGCAGGCTACCCGCACCGCGTTAGCGCCCACAAAGGTCGCAGCCTGGGAATAGGCCCCCGGGTCCAGGTTGGTGGCCTCTGTATCGGCATTGATGAGATTGATGTCCTCCATGGGGATCCCCAGGACCTCGGAGGCCACCTGGATGACTACGGATTCATTTCCCTGCCCGTTGTCCACCACCCCGGTTACAATAGTAGCCTGGCCGTCGTCGTTCATCTTGACATAACAGGCGGATCCGGAGCGGAATCCCATGGGAAAGCCGCACATGATGGCAATGCAGCCCATGCCAATCCCTTTTCCTCTCTTGGCCTTGGGCCATTTTTCCTTGAAGTGGGTGCTTTCCGAGGCCCTGGCGATGGTCTGAGCCAGGCCGCAGCTCGTGATCAGGGACTTTGTGGCCGTCATCTCTCCGGAACTGAGGCCGTTTTTGAGGCGCACATCTACCGGGTCCAGGCCCAGCTCCTTGGCCATCAGGTCCATCTGAGATTCGTTGCCGGCCAGGAAGGCCCTTCCATGGCACCCGTACATGCCCCGGATCCCCTTGTTGGTCAGGACACGGTAGCCGTTGTAGCGCACGTTGGGAAATCGGTAACATTCTTCGTATACATAAAAAGGAATGGATGTGGCAATGGGGCCGGTCGAGCTGTAAGCCCCGCCGTCATATATAACCCTATAGTCCTTTGCCACGATGGTCCCGTCCCTGCTCATGCCGGTCTTGACCGTGGCGATCATATCGTGGATCTGCCGCGTGCTGGTGGCGTTCTCTTCCCTGGAAAGAACCAGCTTGACCGGCCTTCCCGCCTTGATGGACAGAAGCGATGCCACCAGGTCGCCGGGCGATACCTCGGAACGGCCCCCGAATGCCCCACCGGAATAAATATGCCGGACCCGCACCCTGTTGAGCGGCATCTTGAGGAGGTTGGACAGGGCCTTGGCCCGCACATGGGGGCCGGCGTTGGGCATCCACAGCTCCAGAAAGCCGTTGGCATAGGAGGCTACTACCGCATAGGGTTCCATCATGGCATAGGCCTCGCCGGCCGCCTTGAAGGTATCTTCGCGCACCAGGAACGCCTCGGCCATGGCCCTGTCTACATCGCCTACGTCGATATGCACGTGGATATTGATATTGTTTTGGTATGCCTCGTGGATCTGGGGGGCCCCCTCCTGCATGGCCTCCTCGGGATCAAAGACCGCGGGGAGCGGTTCATAGTCCACCTTGATAAGGGAGAGGGCCTCCAGGGCTGTTTCCTCGTCCACTGCGGCCACCGCGGCCACGTCTTCGCCCACGTACCGGACCTTATCGGTCGGGAGCATGGCGTGATCCTGGGTGTAGCGGAAAACCCCCCATTTGACCCCGTAGGCGTCAAAACCGCTGATCGCCGCCTTGACCCCCGGCACCTTGAGGGCCCGGCTCAGGTCGATGCCCAGGATCCTGGCATGGGGAAAAGGACTCCTCAGGACCTTTGCAGTCAGCATGTTGGGGAATTTCAGGTCTGCGGTGTAGCGTGCCTGTCCCGTGACCTTGGCCAGGGTGTCGCTGCGAACCACCCTCTTGCCTACAATGTTGAGATCGTCGCTCATGACTGCCCCCCTTAGGCTTTGTGTTTTTCACTGACATATGCCAGGCATTCATCCATGGCCTGAATGGTCTTGTCCAGGTCTTCCCGGGTATGCCGGTAGCAGATATAGGCATGATGATGCGGGGTAAAGAAGAACCCCTTGCGGATCATCTGGGTATAGAAATCGGTCCGCCTGGCCCGTTTGGTCTCGGGATTGCCTTTGGTGAACGTGACAAAGAACATGGGGGCCACTCCGCTCAGTTCGGCCCCGGCGTCCGGGTATGTGTCGATCGCCTTTCGGATCCCCTGGAGGAGATAATCCCCTTTTTTCCATATGGCCTCCAGGACGTTGTCCCGTTCCAGGACCTCGATGGTCTTGAGCGCGGCGATATAACCGTCGCTGTTGGGGAAAAAGGTGGACGAGATAAAAAGCTTGGATGCGGCGGTCATCATGACGTCCTTTTTTCCGGTCGCCACGCTGATGGCATAGCCGTTGGCCATGCCCTTTCCCAAAACCGTTATATCGGGGGTAACACCGTAAAGCTCTTGGGCCCCGCCCATCCGGAGCCTGAAGCAGGTGCGGACCTCGTCAAAGATCAGAATGGCGCCGTACTGGTCAGCCAGTTTTCTGACCCCTTCCAGGAATCCGGGTTTGGGCGTCTGCATCTTCTGATGGAGGGGGTGGCCGAAGGGCGTCATGATGATGGCCGCGGTCTGATCCCCATGCTGCTTCATGAGATCTTCAATCTGATCCAGGTCATTGTAGCGAAATTCATAGACATCCTCATAGAACTTCTCGGGAATGCCGCCCTTCATCTCTACGCACCAGTCATGCCACCCGTGATAACCGCAACGCATGACCTTGAGCCGGTCCGTATGGGCCCTGGCGATGCGAATGGCCGCGGTGGTTCCGTCTGAACCGGTCTTCAGGAAGATACTCCGTTCAGCAGAGGGGATGATCTCATGGAGCTTTTCGGCCAGGTCGTTCTGGTAACGCTGTGTCAGGCTGAAGCAGAACCCTTTGTCCTTGATCTGACGGATGACGGCGTCATCCACTTCTTCCTCTCGGTAGCCCAGGATGATGGGGCCGTAGCCGCACAGATAATCGATGTACTCGTTGCCGTCTACATCGACGAGCCTGCATCCCTTGCCGTATTCAAGGAAAATGGGGTATTCCCCCATGATAAAATCACTGGGCCTGCGGGCCCCCAGCACGCCGCCCGGGACCAGGGACTGGGCCTCTTCAAAAAGGGCCAGACTTCTGGTGAGAGTCAGTTTTGGCGCTTCGTTCATATGGAATCCTCCGTTTTCTTAGAGTGCAAACAATGATGAGATGGTCTCGGTCTGATGGATCTTGGCGCCCCGCTGCAAAAGCGCAGCCAGGAATTTTTCCGGATCGATGCATCCTTCAGGGGCCACCACGCCCTTGACTGTCACGTCGCCGGCATCCATCATGAGGGCTGCAATGGAGGCGGGAAGACCGGTTCCAGGGGCCATCCTGCCCACGATATCCGCGGTGTAGGCAACCTGCTTGCCGGCCCTTTCGCCTTTGACGATCACCTTCAAACCGGATGCCTGGGGACCGTTGTCCCTCCCATTGGGGATGTCATTCCACAGTTTCAGGGTCAGGTCATAGGGGGCTACCTGTGTTCCTTTCACATCCACTGGTTCCGTGTTGAGAAAACCGGTTTCTTTCTGTTGTTTGATCAGTTCATCCACCCACAGGGGGATCAGTGCCCCTTTGATGACCACCTTTTTGACTCCTTCAATATAACGGGGAATGGTGATGGGCTGGGGATGGCCGACATAGCGGACCACGCAAGTGCCGAGCGGTTCCAGAAACCGGGCCGTCTCCTCGCCGGTGCCGCCCTCCACGTACTGGAGCTTTCCGTCGATGTATTGCGGGATCCTTCCCGTTACCATATGAAGGCTGTGGTCCCAGGCGGCCCCGGCCAGTTCCGCTATGCTGACCACCCAGAAGAGATGGATTTCATCCACCCGGTCCAGCTGGTTGGCATACCACTTGACCAGAACATTGTTGGTCCCGGGGTCCGAGCCCATGCCCGTCAGCACAGTGATGCCGGCCTTTTTGGCGGCCTCGTCGATTTCCGGGGAGGAAAATAGGATGGGAACCGCCTCATAGTCGTCGCAGATGTCGATATAATTGATGCCGGCCTCCACCGCTGCCCTGGCCACCGCGATGGCAGTCTTGTAAAACGGCCCGGCCGTGTTGACCACCACGTCGTGCTCCCTGATTGCATCCAGCAGCCCGGCGTGATCGTTCACATCCACCCTGACAAGGGACACCTTGTCACTGGCCCGCAGTTTCTCCTGCATGTTAGCCGGATCAACATTGATGTCTCCGAGCGTTACCCTCTTAATCTTGTCCTGTTTGATGAGGTCCCGGGCCACGCCCTGGCCCATGCCTCCAAGTCCGCCGATCACGATTGCCCGCATTTCGTTTTCCTCCTCATGGGCTCTTATCCGCGCGTTTGTCGTTTTAAGCCGCCCTCTGGAGCGAGGGCAGCCAACCGCGTGTACAACAAGCGTAATTTACGGTATCAGCTCAATAATCACGGGGATGACAGCTAACGTACCACCGGGGCAGGATGATTTTTCTTCCGCTCCGGGCCTCCGGGCAGTCGCGTCAGAAAATCCCTTCTGCCCCTATTTATTAAGCGATTACAATTTACGGAATCAGGCCCTGTTCGTCAATGAAAAAGCTCATGAAGGCACAGAGCAAAGGGCCTTCCAACGTGTTATTTCAATAATCGGGGGAATGGCTTTGCGCAGATAACGACAAGTCCCCTGTACGACTGAAGCCGCACCTGCCGGGAATTTTTGACACCATACCCGGCAACCCGATTTTCTATAACAGGCGGGATTCTGTAACAGCTCAATAAATGGAGGCAGAAGGGTTTTTCTGACGCGACTGCCGGGAGGGCGCCGTCTCTTTGTGACTTATCAGTGGGGGAAGCCGCAGCTCGACGAAGTCGAGAATGCGGAGGGGGCAGGTATCCCCCGCAGATAAGTCACTCAAGAGACCAGCCCGGAGGCCCGGAGCGGAAGAAAAATTCTTCTGCCCCGGCACTAGGTTTGCAGTTATCCCCCTAATTATTGAGGTGATACGGGATTCTCTCATCAATGAAGCCCTCAGATGTTCATATGCCATCTCCATAAGGGGCTTCAGGTTGACAATATCCGCAGTGTTATAGGCGATAAGGGTCTTCAGCGCGGTCGGATCTCCCTGTTCATGGGCCTGCCAGAGACGTACCGCTTCCCACCCGTCGAGCCCTTGTATGCCCGGCATCCTCTCAAGCCCAAGGTCTTTCTCAATCTTCTTGAGCCCCCCGGCATAGCCCATTCTTTTTAAAATGAACCTGAGGTCAATGTGGGCCCGCGGGAGTGAAATGCCGGGAAACCGGGAGCGGATAAAGGGGAGGTCAAAACAGGCCCCGTTAAAGCTGACAACAAGATCGTAGGAAGCAATGGCCGTTTCGAACTCATCTAAGTTGATTCCGTTGACAAAGGTCTGGACTTCTCTACCGTCATAGATCCCGATCACCGTGATCTCGTCCACCCCCTGCCAGCCCCCGCTGGTTTCAATGTCGAGATAGACGGACCTTGCCTTGAATGCCTCGAAGAGACGCCACATCTCGCTTGCAGGAAGCCGGCCGCTGAAGTAGGCAGGATCCTGGCTGTGGCGGATCGAGGCGCTCAGCTCCTTGCGGACCCATGCATCCCGTGAAGGGGGAAAGATGGGGCCGCCGAGGTCAAGAAATGCCTGCCAGGTGAGGATTCCCCGCCGCCAAAGCATCCGCTCTGTCTTGGGACCGATGCCGGGAATGTGGATAAATGTGTTTTGAAGCAAGCACCCCTCCACAAGAAAAAAGGGTTATCGTCAGCATGACGTAACCCCTTGATTTTTTTTGGTGGGCCGTGCGCGAATCGAACGCGCGACCAACGGATTAAAAG
>JAGHEC010000035.1 GCA_021159525.1 Deltaproteobacteria bacterium
CCACGGGACGAAAGTCTTGGCAAGAACGCTCAATTGGCCTTGGCAGGCGGGTGTCCCCCGCAGATAAGTCACTCAAGAGACCGGCCCGGAGGCCCGGAGCGGAAGAAAAATTCTTCTGCCCCGGCACTATGTTCGCAGTTATCCCCCTAATTATTGAGGTGATACTAAGGATTGTCCCTTAGCCTGTTCCTATAAGGGCTCTGGTGGGCCTCTATAACAACAGGCAGGCACCCGTGCCGAAGGGCCCGGGCACGACACCTAAAGGAATAGATATGAACGAAACACAAAACTACGCGCTTCGGCTCGGGATCCAGAGCAACAAAATCTTTCTTCCCGTTGCAGCCGGGTTTGCCGAAAACGCGGCCAGGGCATTGGGGCTTGAGCATGCCGAATCACTGGTCATGCGCCTTGCCGCGGAGGAAGTCTTTATTCACCTGTGCAAGAACCTGAAATCAGATAACAAGGTGGAGATGACCTGCGCTTGGGGGGGGTACTTCGCCAAACTCTCTTTCTTATACCACGGGAGAATCCCCCTTCGCGCCTTCAACCTGACCGCGACCGTGTCACTGGATGATGAGGGATCTCTGGACGATATGGGTCTGGTACTGGCCTCGCGATCGGTGGACCGCTTTGAGATAGGGGAGGATGCCGGTGACCGAATCAGGCTCTCTCTCGTAAAGGAGAAGACCTATCCCCCTGGTCCTGAAGAACCTCTGCCTCCCCTGGATTCCGTAGACGCCTGCTCTGTTCACCCTCCCCAGGCCGAAGAGTTGAAGGTCTTCGCCAGAAGGGTGACCGGGCGCTACCTTCCCCGTCTGATTCCCGGATTCTTTTCGTATCCCGGCAAGGTGGTAGACATGGTACTTAGGGGGGACTTTCAGGCCCTTTTGGCGGTGGATACCGGAGGACAGGTGGCAGGCGGGATCATGTGGCATCCGGGCAGGACAAAATTCATGGAGTTCTTCGGCCCTTATCGGCTCACCTCTGATGAGTCAACAACCATCATGCACGACCTGGTGGAGGCCTTCTTAATGGCGGTCGGCAAATCAGATGCCGTGGGGGTGTACTGCCCCCTGCCTGCTGAGCCCCTTGCGGCCTTTCATTTCGAAGAGTTGGGAAGTCTGGATACCTTCGAAGAGGATGGAAAACGGATCCCCATGCCGGTCTTCTTCCGTCAGATACACGAGGACCCCGGAGCCACGGTGTGGTGCCATCCCGATCTTGAAGGTTTTGTGTCGAATGTCTATGAGAGGCACTATCTGCCGAGGAGTATCAGGCTGGTCCAGGGAATGGGTGAGACCTTTGGAGACGATTCGGTATTCCTGACCCATATGGACAGCATCCGAAAGATGGTGGTCCTGAAACCGATGCAGTTTGGGACAGATCTGGACCAAAACCTTGCGGACCACGTGAAACTCTTCTCCCGGCAGGACTTCAAGGAGGTTTTCTTCCAACTGGACCTGGGAGTTTCGTGGCACTCACACCTGGTCCCGGCCCTGCTTAACAACCGTTTCGTACCAAGGCTGGTTGTTCCCTACGGCGGTCAAAGCGACCTGGTGATATTTCAATGGGACGGTTCCGGGTATGAGTAAGGCCTTTTTAGACCGCCTGGTTCCAAGTTATATCAAGAGGTTCCAGGCCTACATCCCCGCAAAACCGGACGACGAACTGTGCAGGATTTTCGGGTGTGAGCGGCTCTACCGTCTCAACAACAACGAAAATCCGTTAGGCCCCCCGCCCGCCGCCCGGGAGGTTATCAGGCGATTCGAACCCTTTCGCGCCTCTGTATACCCCAGCGGCGATGCCTTTCACCTGCGCTGTGAGCTGGCCGACAGATTCGGGCTTCACCCGGATCAGTTTCTGGTAGGCAACGGGGCCAACGAGGTGATCTCCTTCGCCATCAAGGCATTTTGCGAAAAGGGCGACAACATTATTACCGCTGACAAGACCTTTGCCGTCTACGAATGGGTGGCAACTTTTTCCGGATTCGAGGCCCGACTCATCCCCCTCAAAGACTGGGCCTTCGACTACAGGGGGATGCTCGACGCCATAGACGAGAAGACAAAAATCCTCTTCCTGTGCAACCCGAACAATCCCACCGGGACCTACTGGAGCCGGGAACTCCTGTGCGATTTCCTTGACCGAATCGGCGGGCGACAGATCGTGGTGATCGACGAGGCCTACTTCGAGTTCGTGGAAGAGGAGGACTATCCCGACGGAATTGAACTTTTGTCCCGCTATCCCAACCTGGTGGTGTTCCGGACCTTTTCCAAGATGTACGGACTTGCGGGACTCCGCATAGGTTACCTGGCCGCTGACCGCGAGGTGGTGGATATAATCCGCCGCACCTGCGTGGTCTACTCGGTGAACGTTCTGGCCCAGGAGGCGGCCCGGGCCGCCCTGGGGGATGAGGAACACATTCTGATGACAAGGGAACTGGTCCGTACTGAAAAGGCCTTTCTCAACCGCGAATTGAAGCGAATGGGCCTGCAATGCATCGGGGACCAGGGAAGTTACCTGATGATAAGGCTTCCCATGAGCGATACCCTGGCATATCGCAGACTCATGTCCCGGGGGGTGATGATCCGCACCATGACCGGATTCCGGTTTCCCAACTGGATTCGACTCAGCATCGGGAGGCACCAGGCCATGGAAGCCTTTATTGAAGCCCTGGAAACCCTCCTGCGGGGTTGAAGGAGCGGCCATCAGATGAAAAGGAAAACGGAGAGACAGCCGTGCGAGGCCGGACGGAGCATGCCCCGGCTGGACGCCTACGCCAAGGTTACGGGAAAAACCAGGTACGCCTCCGACTTCTATGCAGGGGACATGGTCTGGGCCGGGGTGAAACGGGGCGGTGTTCCACACGCAACGATCCTGTCCGTAGAAACGGAAGAGGCCCGCGCCGTGGAAGGGGTGATAGCTGTCTTGACGGCCGAAGATGTGACCGGCACCAACCGCCAGGGCGTGGTGCGAAAGGACCAGCCCGTACTGGCGGACCACAGGATCCGACACCGGGGCGACCCGGTAGCGCTGGTGGTGGCTGAAAGCAGGAGGGCACTGAGAGAGGCTGTTGACCTGATCCGCATCCAGGTGGAACCCCTGCGGGCTGTCCTTGATACGGACGCAGCCCTTAGGGACGGGGCAATTTCAATCCACGAAGATCACCCCGGCGGAAACGTCCTGCTTGAGGGTACCCTGGAGACAGGAGAGGGGGAAGACGCCTTTGCCCAATGCGACGCGGTGGTCGAGGCGGAGTTTCAAGTGCCCATGCAGGAACATGCCTACTTGGAAACGGAGGCAGGCTGGTCTGTGCTGGAAGGTGACGGGGTACTGAAGATCGAGGCCTCCACCCAGACACCCTTCAGGGACCGCTCAGAGGTGGCCGAGGCCATCGGTTTGCCCGTGGACAGGGTGCGGGTGATCGCCCCCTATTGCGGGGGCGCCTTCGGGGGCAAGGACGGGGTCACAATCCAGAGTCTGTTGGGCCTGGCCGCCATGCGGGTCCCGGGGCGTCCGGTGAAGATGTGGCTGGACCGGGAGGAGAGCTTCCTGGCCGGGGTCAAGCGCCATCCTGCCAGGCTTCGGTTCAGGCTGGGGGCAAAGGCGGACGGGACCCTCCATGCCCTGTCCGCAGATCTGGACTACGATACCGGGCCCTACGATCACCTTGGCGGCGTGGTCACGGCCCTGGGCCTTGAACACGCCGGCGGTCCCTACCGGATTCCCAACACCCGGGTGCGGGCGCGAAGTGTTTACACCAACAACCCGGTGGGCGGGGCCTTCCGCGGCTTCGGCGTGCCCCAGGCGGCGGCCGGCATGGAGCAGGTGATCGATATGCTGGCTTCGAAACTCGGGCTTTCGCCTGTGACCATGCGGCTTAAAAACGTGGTCAGGCGGGGAGACCGAAACGCCATAGGGGTAGCCGTGCTCAGTTCCACCGGCATACACGAGTGCCTCGAGGTGCTGGAAGGTCATCCTTTGTGGCGGGACAGGCGGGCCTGGAAAGACCGTTGCCCGCCTGCACGAAAGCGCGGAGTTGGAGTGGCCTGCGTCATGCAGGCGGTGGGCTACGGTCCCAAGGTGCCTGACGTGGCCAACGCCAAGATCGAGCTTACCCCTGAAGGGGCCTTCCGGGTTTACTGCGGCGTGGTGGACATGGGCCAGGGAAATATCACCACGTACCTGCAGATCGCAGGCCATGTCCTGAGCCAGGATCTTACCGCCATGGAGCCGGTCCTGCCCGATACGGACCAGACCCTTCCCTCGGGATCGGCATCCGCCAGTCGGACAACCTTCACCTTTGGAAAGGCCCTGATCAGGGCCTCCAAGTTGCTGAAAAGGCGAATCCTTGAAAGGGCAACCGATCTCCTGATGGAGGAAGATCCCCGAAATCTGGATCTGGTTCCCGGAGAAGTGATTCATCTGACCAGTGGGAAACGTATCCCTCTTTCTCAAATTGCCCTGATTCTCAACCGTGAGGAACGGTTCGCCGTTGCCCGGTACCGGGCACCAGTCTCCCGGGAGAGGCCCACGGATCGGGAGGACCTGAGGCTTCACGGTATCCCCCACACGGTCTTTTCCTTCGGGGCCCATCTGGCAGCGGTGGAGGTGGATGAATTGACGGGCCGGATCGCCGTGAAGAAATACCTGGTGATCAGCGACTGCGGCCGGTTGATCAATCCACGGCTCTTTGAGCAGCAGGTCCACGGCGGTGTGGCCCAGGGCCTGGGTTACGGCCTGCTGGAAGATATGATTGTAAGGGATGGCAAAATCATGACCGGCGATTTTTCCACATACATCATTCCAACGGCCCTGGACGTTCCCAACATGGTTTCCCTGGCAGTCCAGATGGAAGAGAAGAGCGGCCCTTTCGGCCTGAAGGGGGCCGGGGAAGTGGCAGTTGACGCACCACTTCCGGCGGTGGCCAACGCAGTGGCCGACGCCTGCGGGGTCAGGATAACGCGATTTCCCATGACCCCGGAACGGATCATGGAGCAGTTAGAGAGAAGCGGAGAACCAGCACCTTGAAGATAGACTTTGAACTGAATGGAAAACCCGTGAGCGTGGACGTGCCGGGAGACCGCCGCGTAGTGGACCTTCTGCGTGAAGATCTTCACCTGACCGGGACAAAGGAAGCCTGCGGGTCGGGGGAATGCGGGGCCTGCACCGTTCTAGTGAACGGAGAGAGCAGGTTGTCGTGCCTGATGCTGGCGGCCCAGTTGGAAGGAAAAAGTCTGACTACCATAGAAGGGATAGGCCAGGGAAAGGACCTTCACCTGCTCCAGAAGAAATTCGTGGAGTACGGGGCCGTGCAGTGCGGATTCTGCACACCGGGGATGATCCTCGCGGCCCTCCGTCTCCTGCGGCAAAACCCGCGGCCCACGCGGCGGGAGATCCGCGAGGGGATCAGCGGCAACCTGTGCCGCTGTACCGGCTATCAGATGATTGTGGATGCGGTTGAGGCCGCGGCCGAGGAGATCGGGGATGAGCGGGCGTGAAGCCCGGGTATGGCTGCCCGGATCTTTGGATGAACTTTGGAAAATCTGGTCCGACGCACCGGACGCGGTACTTTACGCGGGGGGGACTGACCTGATGGTCCGGCGCCGGAAGGGCGGACCCCTGGCCGGGTCCGACCTGATATGCCTGGAACGGGTGGCTGATTTCAGGGAGATCAGGGAAGAGGGAGAAGAGATCCTCATCGGCGCCGGATGCACCATCGCCTCCCTCATGGATCATCCCCTGGTCAGGCAGAATTTCCCGGTGCTGACCCAGGCCTTTAAGGTCCTCGGCTCCCCGCCCATCCGCAACATGGCGTCCATCGGAGGAAATATCTGCACGGCCTCGCCGGCAGGAGACACCCTGCCGCCCCTCTACGTGATGGACGCCCTGCTGGAACTGCGAAGGGAGAACGGCCTGCGCCGCATACCGATTCGGGAGTTCATTACCGGGCCCGGCAAGACCGATCTTGGACCGGGCGAGGTCCTCTCGGGGATCCGAATCCCCAGACTGCCCCGGTACAACCTGCATCACTACGAGAAGGTGGGACAGCGTAACGCCCTTTCCATATCCATTGCCGGTCTGGCGGCAATCGCGCGGATATCCGCCGAAAGGACCATAGAGGATATACGCCTTGCCTGGGGCAGCGTGGGGCCAACGGTCGTGAGGTCCCGTAATATCGAGAAGGCCCTGACCGGCAAACCCCTGTCCAGTGAGTCCATGGAGGCGGCGTTTCCCCTGGTGGACAGGGCCGTATCGCCCATTGACGATCTCCGGGCAAACGCCCGCTACCGGCGGATACTCGCCCGGAACCTGCTGCTTCGGCTGCCTTTCAGGGGAGTTCACCCGTGAGATCGGAAGATAGGCTGTTCGGCAGAGACTTTATTATCCTTAACGCCATTTTGTTCCTGAGCTACTGCAATACCGCAGTTTTCTTCCAGTTCCCCCACTACTTAGAGTACGGCCTGGGTATCGCTCCTGAATGGATAGGCGTACTCATCGCTATCTTCCCATTTACCGGACTGCTGATCCGGCCCTTTGCCAGTGTGGTCATTCAACCGTTAAACGCCAGACGTTATGCCATTTTGAGCACCATCGGGGTCGTTGTAGCCCTCATGCTTCACAGCCCCGCAAAAACCATTGCCAGCCTCTCAGCGGTTCGCATCGTTCACGGCTTTTTTTACGTGGTCTTCGGCACCGCCGTAATGACCGAGATCGTGGGCTGCGTGCCCAAGAGCCGGAGCGGCCAGGCCTTCGGTATGATCGCCGTTATCACCCTGCTGCCTTACGCAGTGCTACCGCCTCTGATGAAGCCCCTGTCCGAGGCCCTGGGAGGCTTCGTGCCCGTCCTTCTGATCCTGGCGGGCCTGATGGTCTTTGTCCTGCCGCTGGAGGGGGCACTGAAAGGGCCGGGAAAAGACGCCCTTGAAAAAGGCGCCGAGAAGATCACCAAGCAGGCTTTTATTCATAATTTCAGGAAGATCAAAGTTGTACTGATTTTTCTGGTATCCCTTCTGCTCTTTACGGCCTTCTCCGCCACCTTTTTCTACCTCAAGGGCCATGGGCTCAAAAACGGCATCCATAATCCGGGGTGGTTCTTTACCATCTCGACCTGTATGGAGATCGGTGTAAGGATCTTCGCAGGACCCTTCTTTGACCGCATAGACAAGATGTTTTTTCTCAGCGCCTCCTTGGCCCTCTTAGGCGGGGGGTACATTATACTTGCCATCGCCCACAGTCCTTCTATATTTTTCGGATCAGCGGTCCTCTTCGGGCTCTGCTGGGGAGTTGGACTACCGCTCCTCAACAGCCTCATCTTCGAGTATTCTGAACCCGGGTTGAGGCCCTTCAACACTAACTTCGGTCTTGAAATGTTTCAAGGAGGGTTCTTCCTGGGTTCCCTGACGGGAGGCTTTATCCTTTCCCGCTGGGGTTATGCGGCCATTTTTCAGGCCTGCGCCCTGCTCTGCCTGGGATGCGTTGCACTTGTCTTTCTCATCTACAGGAACCGAGAGGGAGAATCATCATGAGCCTGACGGGAAACCTAGCCTGCCTGAGTGCGGCCGTTGCGGCCTCTTTGGAGGGTGCGGCACGCATTTACTACGGCAGGCGATTTCGCATGCCCTGGCGGTCAAGGCGGATCGGGGAATATCCATATCACCGGTTTATCGAAAAGGCCCCTCCGCCCCTCTTTTTCAGGTTCAGGAAGGGGTTTCGCTCCCCCCAGGTCAATATCAACCGTTTCGGCACGAGGGGACCTGAGCCAGGGCCGGACCGCCTCAAGGACCGGATCTTGCTGATAGGAGAGTCCGTGTTTTTCGGGGCCAAGCTCCCCCGTGAAAAGGATTTATGGAGCCGTCGGCTGGAAGCGCGTCTGCGTGGCGCCGGTTATACCGGGTGGGAGGTCCTGAACGCGGGCGTTCCGGGCTATAACGCGGTCCAGTACCGGACCTGGTGGGAGGGGGAACTGAAGGCGACGCGGCCAAAGATCTTACTTCTTGAGATGGGGGCAAACGACATGACCCAGGCCTATGTCATGGGGAGCAGGTGGAAGCCCGGGGCCCCCTGGCCGTGGGAATTTATCATGCGTCAGGAGAGAAAGAGCCCCTGGTGGAACACGTTCGCAGCCCACTCCTGTGCCTACTTCCTCTGGCGCAGGCAGAAGATAACCGAGAGAAGGGGCTTTGAAAGCCAGGACGGCCTGTTCCAGTATGAAGAATGTCTGCGCGTGGTGAAAGAAAACGGCCGGGCCATTTTAGACCAGGCCCGCTCAATGGGGATACGGGTGGCACTCATTTCCATCACCTCGGCCTACGACCCTGAGAGTCTGGAAAAGCCAGCACCCCAGCTCGATGCCATACAGGGCAACTGGCGGGAAAATATGAGTACAAGCGGCCGCTGGCTCATAAGGATGACAGAAAAGTGGCTCCACGAATTCAGGACAGAGGTGAACTGCCCGGGCATCGATCTTATGAAGGCCTTCTGGGACCATCCGGATCGGTACCAGCTCTTCCTGGATGTCTTGCACTGGAACCGTAAGGGGCACGAATTTGGGGCAGAGGTTATTTTCAATGAGATCGAGAAACTGGGATGGTGGTGAACCGGAGTTTCCCCAATCCCGACAAGGGAACCGTAGAGGCCCTGCGCAGCAGGGACACCGGCGAAACGGCAAAACCCTCAAAGAAAGAGCGGGGAAGGAGAAAGCATGAACGATCTACAGGACGATGTCTACAGGGTGGATCCCGGCCAGGAGGTGGTGGTGGACCGTTTCAGGCCTGAAGACGCCGGGGGAGTGGCGGGATGCTTCAAACGGGTTTACGGCGACGCCTATCCCATCAGGACCTTTTACGACCCCGATTTGATGATCGTGGAAAACCAGGCCAGGCGTCTTATTTCCGTGGTGGCCAGGACATCGAGGGGCCATGTGGTGGGTCATAACGGCATGTTCAGTTCTGATCCCTGCAATCACAACATATACGAAATGGGAAGCGGTGTGGTCCTCCCCGAATACCGCAACACCGCCAAGCTTTTCAGCCGCATGGTGGCGATGAGCGAGAAGATCGGCCGGGACCTGGGCTTTGAAGGGATCTACGGGGAACCGGTCTGCAACCATCCTTACAGCCAGAGGATGATAAAACGGCTTGGTTATACCAGTTCGGCCCTGGAAGTGGACCTTATGCCTGCAGAAGCGTACGACAGGGAAAAGAGCGCTCCCGGCAGGGTGTCTTCATTCTGGTCGTTCAAGACCCTGGTCCCGAAACCGCACACGGTCTACGTGCCGGAGCCCTACGGGGAGTTCTTTCACCTGGCCTATCAAGCGGTTGATGACACCAGGGAGGAGGAAACCTCCAGCCAGCCCCTTCCCCAATCCGTTTCAACCCGCATCGAGACCCAGGTGTTCGACTTCGCCCAGGTGGCACGAATGGCGGTTCACGAGATGGGGAGTGATTTTCATGAGGTGCTGCTGGCTGAGGAGAGGAAGGCGGAAGCCCAGGGGGTGATCTGCTTTCAGGTATGGCTCAACCTCGGGGTCCCATGGGTTGAGGAGGCGGTAAACGTTGCGCGGGAAAACGGATACTTCCTCGGAGGTCTCCTGACCAGGTGGTTCCGGACCGACGGAATACTCATGCAGAAGCTGACACCCCGTCCGTGCTGGGAAGACATCCAGGTAGCCTTTGAGCATGACCGTTTCATAGTTGACGCGGCCGTCAAAGACTGGGAACGCCTGAGCTGATCCCGTGCTAAACACCCCGCTGAAGGACATGTGCCGTATCACCTCAATAATTAGGGGGGTAA
>JAGHEC010000036.1 GCA_021159525.1 Deltaproteobacteria bacterium
GCCTTATTTTATTACGTTGCAATTTTCACCGTAACAACTCAATAAACAGGGACAGAAGGGTTTTTCTGTCTCGGCTGCCGGAGGCCCGGAGCACAAGAAAAATCCTCCTGCCCCGGTGGTACGGTCGCTGTTATCCCCCCAATTATTGAGCTGACGCGATTTTCGCATATCAGTATGTCAGGGAGATCTCAAGACCCCGTGAACGGTTACAATTTTTCTCTGTGCTTAAGGAGGTCAAGCCATGGAACAACCCATTGATCATTACTGGCGGCTTCGTCTAAGCGCGCTTAAAGAGGGCCTGGAGGCAAACCACTTCGAGGTCTTCACCGCAGATACCGCAGTGGACGCAGGACATCTTGTGTTGAAGAAGATCATTCCCAAGACAGGGGCGCGGCGCGTCTCCTGGGGGGGCTCCATGACCTTTATCGCCACAGGCCTGTATGACGCTTTAAAGGGGCTGCCGAACCTGGAGATCCTGGATACCTTCAATAAATCGCTGACCCCTGAAGAGGCCCTGGAACTGCGCAGGCAGTCCCTTCTCGTGGATCTGTACATTACCGGGACCAACGCGGTGACCGAGACAGGGGAACTGGTCAATCTGGATATGACCGGAAACCGTGTGGCCGGCATCACGTTTGGACCTCGATATGTAGTGATCCTGGTGGGGAGGAACAAAGTGGTCCCGGACCTGGAGGCGGCCATGGTCCGGATCAAGGAATATGCGGCTCCTGTCAATGCCATGCGGTTGGACAAAAAGGTCCCCTGCGTCAAGACCTCTGTGTGCGAGGAATGCAATGCCCCGGACCGAATCTGCAATACCTGGACCATTACCCAGAAGTCGTTTCCCAAAGGGAGAATCAAGGTGGTTTTGATTAATCAAAATCTGGGGCTCTGACAGGACCGGTCACAAGATGCGAAAAAGAATTGACGTTACGCGTTTCAAGAGGTATTGGGGGAGATCAATGCCGAGGGGACCGGGAAGCGCGCGCAGGGGCATGACCAGGAGAAAGTCCGGGTCACCATAAAGACGGGGTGGCCTACAGATGGGGCACAATCAAACAACTTCAAAAAAGGGAGGAAACACCATGACAAAAGGCAAGGGAATAAAACGGATTTTTTCACTGGCGGGTATCGCCTTGCTGGGATGTGTTTTTGCCATGTCGCTTGTTTTTCTACCGGGTCATGCGGCAGCGCGCGATATCAAGATCGGCCTTGTTGATTGCTACTCAGGCGGGGCCACCACCTTTACCTATGATGTGCGGGATGCTTTTCAAATGGCCATGGACAAGGTGAACGCCAAAGGCGGGATCCTGGGAAAAAAGGTTGTTGTCGCCACAAGAGACACCAAATTCAAGGTGGATATTGGCATAAACGTGACCAAGGAACTGGTCATGAGGGAAGGGGTGGATATCCTGGTAGGCACCATCAACAGTTCGGTTGCCCTGGCCGTGGGCGAGATCGTCAAGAAGGAGAAGATCCCCTTCTTCTGCACCTTTTCCAAAAGCGACAAGATCACTGGCGCGAAAGGCCATCGGTATGTTTTCGGCATTACTGAAAATACGGCAATGATTGGAAAGGCGGCCGCAGTGGGTCTGGCCGGCAAGCCCTATGTCAAATACTGGATTGCGGGGGATGACTATGAATACGGCCATGCTTTGGGCGAAGGCGTGTGGAAGAATCTCAAGAAACTCAAACCCGAGGTTAAATTGATCGGGCAGTCTTGGTGGAAAGTGGGCGAGCCTGAGCTGACCCCTTACCTCACCGCTATTATGGCTGCCAAGCCGGATGCGGTTATTTTCGCCACCGGCGGCGCCAGTATGGTTAATATTATGAAAGCGTCCAAGTCAACCGGATTTTCAGATAAATTTCCAATGTTTATACATACTGCGACCGAACTGAGCACATTAATGCCCTTGGGTCAGGAGGCCCCTGAAGGGGTGTTGGGGACTTCCAATTATCACTTCTATTATCCGGATACCCCTGAAAACAAGGCCTTTGTGAAGGAGTTTCGGGCGGCCTACAAGCGGTATCCCAAGGTAGGTGCCCTTTACGGGTATCTGACGGCTCAGTACATTATCAGGGGGTTTGAAAAAGCAGGAAAGATCAACACCGAAAAGCTCATTGACGCATTGGAGGGCTTTACTGTCGACAGTCCGGTAGGTCCTGTAAAAATGCGGGCCTGCGATCATCAGGCAGAACTTCCCATGTTCATGGGCGTGACCAAGAAATCTCCTGATTATCCTTTCCTCATTGCCGCAGCCATTGAAACTATCCCGGGGGCTGAAACCCTGCCCACGTGCGAGGAAATCAAGAAGCTGCGCAGCAAGAAGCAGTAACCAGCCCGTTGCCAGGGGCCGGCAGGTGTTTGCTTTCCGGCCCCGGATCTGTATTGGCAATTTGTATCTAAACGAAAATCCGGAATATCAGGGAGCGTGAAACACGATCATCGCCCCCGATGAGTTGGAATTTGCCCCATCAACTTGGAATTCGCAATTGTGCCGGGATCTCTCCAAGGCGTGACCCTCGGCCAGGCGCCGGTTTGATTCTAAAGTAGGAGGCGACGTGGACACTGCGTCAACATATGGTCTGTCTGAGCTTGCCATGCAGTTGCTGGTCGGGCTGAGTCGATCCATGATCCTGTTTATTATTTCTGCAGGGCTGAGCTTGATCCTTGGTGTTCTGAGGGTTCCCAATGTGGCCCACGGCTCCCTGTATATGATCGGGGCCTTTGCGGCCTTTACGGTCAACACGGTTATCGGCGGATCTCTTGGATTCTGGTTGTCCCTGATCCTGGCCCCCCTGTTTGTGGCCCTGGTGAGCTTTGCAGCCGAACGGGCCCTGTTCTGCCATCTCTATGAAAGAGAGCATCTCATGCTGCTCCTGTTTACCTTCGCCCTTATGCTTATCCTGGGCGATATGGTAAAACTTTTCTGGGGGGTGGAATACAAGTCTGTAACGGCCCCCGACATCCTCAAGGGATCCGTCATAATACTCGGGCAGCCATTTCCCACATACAATCTATTCCTCCTGGTCATAGGGCCTGTGGTGGGATTTGGCCTTTGGCTGTTTGTCAACAAGACCCGGGTGGGGAAGATCTCTAAGGCCGCCGCTGTGGACAGGATGATGGTAGGGGCGCTGGGCATCAATGTAAGCTGGGTATTCTGCACCGCATTTGTGATCGGTTGCTTTCTGGCCGGCCTCGGCGGGGCCCTGGTCGCCCCCACCATGGGTCTTACCCTTGGGATGGATCATGCTATTATCATGGAGGCCTTTCTGATCGTGGTGATCGGCGGGCTCGGGAATATCTGGGGGGCCCTGGTGGGGTCCCTCATCTTCGGGGTCACCCATTCCCTCGGGGTGATGCTCCTGCCGCAGTTTGCCATTATTTTCCCATACGTGGCAGTGGTAATTGTCCTGATATTCTGGCCCAGGGGTCTCCTGAAATCGGTTTGGTGATCGGAGGCGCACATGTTTAAAGGAATGATTCACAAGGGGGCGCTCTCAGCCCTGGCCGGCCTGCTCGCAGTGATGCTGATCCTGCCTTGCCTCATACCTCGATTTTATGTTTATCTGATCGCCTCAATCCTGGTAATGGCCCTTCTCGCCATGAGCCTCAACCTGGTGGTGGGTTTTGGGGGGCTTTTCCAGTTCCATCACGGCGTTTTTTACGGGGTAGGGGCCTATGCCGTTGCACTGCTGATCACCAAAACAGGGCTTCCTCAATGGATATGCTTTGTTTTAGCCCCTTTTGCGGCAGCCTTGGCAGGCCTCATCATCGGCCTGATCTGCATCCGACTGCGACAGCTCTATTTTGCAATGATCCAGATCTCGCTGGGATCCCTTCTCTGGGCCCTGGCCTTCAGGTGGTATGATTTTACAGGGGGGGACGACGGCATACACGGCATTCCCATGCCGGACATCCTGTCAGGAATCCATAACTCCTACTATTTTATACTGACTGTCTTTACACTTTCCATCATCGGTCTTTTTTTCATCTTGAGTTCCCCCTTCGGCATTACGCTCCAGGCGGCGCGAGACAATGCCCAGCGATGTGAGGCCATCGGCGTGTTTGTCAGGCGCCACCAGCTCTTCGCCATTGTGATCGCCAGTTTTTTTGCGGGGGTGGCCGGGGTCCTCTTTGTGGTCCTTGAAGGCTCCGTATTTCCGGACCTGCTTTTTTGGGTCCTGTCGCTTGAGATCCTGATCATGTGCCTTTTGGGCGGCTGGTTTACATTTGCAGGGCCGATCATCGGGGCCGCGCTCATGCTGTCCCTGCGATCGTTTATCGGGATGCAGACGGAGTATTGGACCTTGATCCTGGGCATCATCCTGGCCCTGCTGATTTTCTTCCTTCCCCAGGGGGTGTGGGGATATATTTTGGAGAAAGTAAAATCGCGGAAGGAAGCGGTTGTGGAAAGGGAGGCGTAGGAGATGCTGCGTGTCGAGAATCTAATGAATTCTTTCGGCGACTTCAGGGCCGTGGATGGCGCCAACTTGGCTGTTGAGAAAGGTAAAATCGTGGCGGTCATCGGCCCCAACGGCGCCGGCAAGACCACCCTTTTCAACCTCATTACCGGGCACCTGAAACCTGAGGCCGGAAAGATAATCTTTAAAGGAGAGGATATCACCGGTCTTCCCCCCTACACCATCTGCAAGAAGGGGATCGCCCGTTCGTTTCAGCTGCTCAATATTTTCCCGAGGCTCACGGTTTTTGACAACGTACAAGTGGCTGTATTGTCTCAGCACAACCGCAGTCTTCATCTTTTCAGGCCGGCCAAAAACCTCCTTGTGGCTGAAACAAACCATATTCTTGAAAACGTGGGGCTGTTGGGTAAGTCGCAGAAAATAGCGGGGTCGCTTTCGCAGGGAGACCAAAAGATTCTGGAGATCGCCATCGCCCTTGGCAATGAACCGGAGTTCCTCATCCTGGATGAGCCAACGGCCGGCATGTCTGCGGAAGAAACCACCGCAACCATGGCGCTTGTGAAACGTCTCGCGGTTGAGCAGGGATTAACACTCCTGTTTTGCGAACATGATATAGACATTGTGTTCTCCATGGCCGACCGCATCATGGTCATGCAGCAGGGAAAGACGATCATTGAAGGAACCCCGGACGAGGTCAGACAAAACGAACAGGTCCAACAGGCCTATATGGGAGGAAGCTGATGCTTGAGGTAAGGGGGATCCACGCCTTTTACGGTCTGAGTCATATCCTCTTCGATGTTTCCCTGAACGTTGACGCAGGTGAAGTGGTCTGCCTTTTAGGCCGAAACGGGGCAGGGAAGAGCACCACCATAAAGAGCATCATGGGGATTGTGCCGCCCAGGCAGGGGAGCATCCTGTTCAAGGGGGAAGAGGTGGCCGGCAAAAAGCCCTATATCCTCGCCCGCAAGGGGATGGGGTATGACCCTGATGATCGGAGGATTTTTGCCGACCTGACGGTGGAGGAAAACCTGGAGATTGCAGAAAAGGGATATGTGGAAGGCCGGGGGTGGAACAAGGAAAGGGTTTATGATTTTTTCCCCGCGCTCAAACATATCCGAAACCGCAGAGGGGGTGTGCTCAGCGGTGGCGAGCAGAAGATGCTGGCCATTGCCAGGGCCTTGATGGGAAATCCCGAGCTGCTTTTGCTGGATGAGCCCACTGAAGGCCTTGCCCCTGTCATGGTGCATGTCCTGGAGGAACAGCTACTCAAGTTGAAAGAAACAGGCCTCACCGTGCTCCTGGCCGAACAAAATCAAAGTGTTGCGCTGAAGCTAAGCGATCGGGGCTATCTTATAGACAACGGCGTGATACGGTATCACAGCAGTATTGAGGAATTGAGAGACAATGAGGAGGTCAGAAAGAAATATCTGCTGGTGTAACCCGGAGCTGCAAGGATATGAAAAGCCATGCGCAACGCCTTTTTGATTAAAAAAGGAGAGAAAGTCTTTTTTGACCTGCCCGATTCATGGGATCTGCTTACCTTCGCCCTTCCCAAAGATACATCGCCGGCCGGGGACATCCGTGCCAGGGCACGGCAGGCCCTGGACCATCCTGTGGGGCGTCCTCCCCTGCGTGAGTATGTTTCTCCATCGGACAGGATTGCCGTCCTGATCGAGGATCTGACCCGCTCTTCTCCCAAGGCGATCATCCTGAGGGCCGTGCTGGAAGCGTTGGAAGATGCAGGGATCCCCGATGCAGCCATTGTCAATATCATTGCTTCGGGCACGCATCGGGGGTTGACTGACCAGGAACTGGAGTCCTGCTTCGGGGCTGATCTTGTTGCGCGCTATCGGTTTGTCAACCATGATTGCCAGGCCCCTGATCTGGTTCCCGTTGCACGCCTTTCCACCGGCGCCCGGGTCAAGATCCATCGTCTGGTTCACGAGGCCAACTTCAGGATCGGGATCGGGTCCATATTCCCCCACCCCATGAATGGTTTCGGCGGGGGCGGGAAGATACTTTTTCCCGGCGTATCCGACCTTCATTCCATCCGGGAACACCATTTTCAACACACCTTTGAGCAAGGAGCCGGGCTGGGCCGGGTCCAGGGGAATCCCTTTTACGAACAGGTCACTGAAATGGCGCGACAGGCCGGTCTTGATTTTATAGTCAACACCGTTCTGGACCAGAGGGATGATGCCTACGACATCGTGGCCGGTGACCCGGTGGAGGCCCATCTCTCGGGGATCGCCATAAGCAGGGGGATTCTGTGCACGGAATTTCGGGGAAAGGCCGATGTGACCCTCATCACGTCCTTTCCCTATTCTGAAGGCCCCCAGATTGTCAAGCCGTTGGCCCCTGCCGCCATGGCGACCCGGGAAGGGGGGTGCATCATCCTGATTGCCGATCTCTCAGACGGCCTTCCCGAGGCCTTTGTGGAAAGCTTCAACCTTTTTCACAAGACCCACGGACATGATCTATTGAAAGGCGTGTTGGACCACTTTCGGCAAAACCGCCTTATTATGGAAGGAGGGGCCATTGATTTCAACATGGCCATGGCCATGACACTGGCGGTGCAGCACCGGTTCCGGACCATACTGGTTTCCGAAGACATCTCCAGGGACCAGGGGGAAAAGATGGGTTTTGCCTATGCAACGGATCTAAATGAGGCCTTTGAGCTGGCCAGCGCTATCTCTCCCCGGCCGACCGTTCACATCATTCCATCGGGCGGGGTCATCCTCCCTGTGATCCAGCCTCTCTGAACTCTTGAACAGCGGAACCCCCCTGCTGTCCGAAATCCGTATATCCCCGCTAATCAGCCGCGCGGTTTTTCGCGTCGGCTGAATTACCCTTTTTAGATGACAGATTCAACCATCATTATTCAGAATGTCTCCGTATAGCTTTTTCATACATTCAGGGCAAATAC
>JAGHEC010000415.1 GCA_021159525.1 Deltaproteobacteria bacterium
AACCTTTTCTGTCTCGGCGGGATTCAGGGTTGTTCTTCGGGTCCTTCAATCCGCGGGTCTTTCCCTTACGTTGAACTCGAGCTTGTATTTCCGCTCTGTCTTTCGATCCTCACACCATAACTCCAAGGTCCCGACCTCTGTGGCTTTCACCTGGAGGGTCACGGGCACAATGGCGCCGGCCTCCCCTTCAAGGCGCGTTTCAAGGGCCGCCACCGGTTCGATCTCGCCCCCCCAGTCCTCGACCACGGCGCCAATCTCATCATGATGCCGCATATTGGACCCCAGGAAGTCAAACCTTACAGGCTCGCCCACCACCAATCCGAACTCTCTTGCCGAAATCCGGGCCTCCGTGCCTTCCTCCATACCGAATGGCGCCACACACAGGGCCTTCACCGGCGCAGGAACGCCCGGAACCGCAGGGAGGGCTGCCTCAACCCCGATATAATAGGTCTTTGAAAGCCCGCTGCGGATCCGGATTCCCCTGCCCCGTCTGGCCAGGCCGTAATAGGCCGCACCTTTTGCAACCGCCATGTCAAAGTCCCGGGTCTCAATTTCCCGGGGCCCCGGCTTTGCCTCGGCCTCAGCCCAGGATGTGAGGAGATCCAGCACCCGTTTCCTGAGCCCCACGGCCTTCATCACCCCCCCGTTGAAAAGGACCGCCGCAGGAAAAACAGAACCTCCCTCCGTCCCGGCGCCCCCGGACGCGCGCCTGTCGAGAAAGCGGGCCAGGTGATGGGTAATGGCCGGATCCGCTTCGTAAGAAAGCCCCAGTTCCCTCATTCCCGTACGGAGGCCGGCCCTGGGACGCGCAGTGCTTTCGCATACCGGGAAAAAGCCGTTGGTCAGCGCCTCCTCCACCTCGGCCCGTTTAAGCTCGGTCTTGATGGCGCCCCCGATCAGACGGCTTCCCCGGCCCAATACGGCCACCGGCCACACATCAACGCCTTCCTCCTTGAAAAGATGCTCTTTGGCCGCGCGGCAACTGTGGCATAACCCCCTTATCTGGTAGGCATCCAGTTTCTGCCCGCCCCCCGCCAGCCGACCGGCCACGGCATAGGCCAGGCTCAAATCCATATTATCCCCGCCCACCAGGAGATGATCGCCCACCGCAATTCGCTCCAAGGCCAATCCCCCGTCCTCCTGAGAAACCTCGATCAAGCTGAAATCGGTTGTTCCGCCGCCCACATCCACCACAAGGATCCGATCTCCTACGGCAACTTGCTCACGCCAGCTCTTGCTGGATGAATAAAGCCACGCATAAAAGGCGGCCTGGGGTTCTTCCAGCAAGGTGGCCTTGGGGAAACCGGCCATCTCCGCGGCCTTGACCGTCAGGCCCCTCGCCACTGCATCAAAGGAGGCGGGCACGGTCAGGAAGACATCCTGGTTTTCCATGCGCAGGTCCTCATTGTCTTTGGCCATGGCATAATCCCAGCTCTCTTTGATATGCCGGAGTATGGCTGCAGAGGCCTCTACCGGAGACAGCTTGGGGGTGTTTTCAGGGGCCTCCCACGGCAGTATCCGCGCGTTGCGATCCACCCCGGCATGGCACAGCCACGACTTGGTCGATGCGATCAAACGGGAAGGGATCTCAGCGCCCCGATCCCGTGCGTACTCGCCCACAGCCATGGCATTCTCCCGGTTCCATGGCAGCTCCAGGCCTTTTCGAGGCACATCGTCGGGTCCGGGCAGAAACACGAAAGAGGGCAGAACAGATCGCTCTCCCACCGATCCAGGCCCCACCAGCTGGGGAACCTGAAAAATGTGTATATCGGGTGGATCGCCTTCAGGGACCCGGGCCTCTGAATAGGCCACCACACTGTTGGTGGTGCCCAGGTCGATCCCTATGACATAGGTTGCCTCGCACACGTGATCATTCCTCACTCAATCTCTACCTCTGCCGGCACAATGACCGCGGGGTTCTGGCTGCCCGAGAGGGTGGGCAGCTTCAACTCGGTGCAGCGCCAGCCCCGGTGCTGAAGAATTCCTTTAAACGGAGGCTCACCAACCGGGTTTCCGGTCAACCGAATGCTCTGAGCATCGAATCCCGCGTCCACTGTGACAGGGTCTCCCTCATTTTTGTCGATGACGGGCTGGAGGGAGACATACCTGTTCAGGCTCTCCCGGCAGCTCTCATGAATGCTGCGGACAGCAGCGCCGATTTGAGCGTCATCATAGGCCCGCAGGTCTTCCTGCAAAAAATCCACCAATCGCCCTTCCCTCTGCAAAAGGGAGAGGAGATGGAGCGATCGGCGTTGGTCCATCCGGGCCTGTTCTTCCCTGTCTTCGGATGAGGGCTCAGTACCGGATCCCTTTTGGAAATCCGAACGGGCCGGCTCGAGGGTCTGCATAACCCCTTCCCCTGAAATCTTCCGACGCACGGCGGAACGCAGGGTCAGCCACAGGAGAACGCCGATAACCCCAAGCCCCCCGGCTGTCCATGGAGCGACTTTTTGAAATGCGCCCCTGAGCACCGGGGCGAGGTCTGTTGCTAACTGCGGGTTGTCCACCCGTTGTTGATAGGCATTCAGGCCTTTATTGAGAAGCTCCATTTCCCAGTACCCTACCCCGGCCAGCGTCAGCCCCAGGACGAGGAACCAGACCACAATCCACAGTCCCGCCCGAATGCCATTTTTTCCCGACGTATTCATGCAATATCTCCTGACAAATAATCTGACAAATTCTTTGCCTCCTCAAGAAAAAAATTGAAGGATTTCTCCGTATCCACCCCTGATCAGCCCGGAAAATTGTTGCGCATACTAACCGCGACATCCGGAATTTCAAGGGCTGTTG
>JAGHEC010000390.1 GCA_021159525.1 Deltaproteobacteria bacterium
CATCAGCTCAATAATTGGGGGGATAACAGCGACCGTACCACCGGGGCGGGAAATCTTCCCGCCCCGGTGGTACGGTCGCTGTTATCCCCCCAATTATTGAGCTGATGCGTTCGTTGTGGGCGGGGGCCGGGAAGCGGCCGCGGCAACGTGATCATCCCCTGCCGCCTGATCGGCGGGCATTCTGTGCGTAGCGCAGGGTATGGGGTGATGATTGGGCAGGAAGCTTCAACTAACTTGGATGTCACATTTTTGACAGGTCCGCCGGGAACCGTGCCCTTTCTTATAATTTTCAAGATCAGCCGGATCAGGCGCGTTTGTAATAGCTCAATAAATAGGGGCAGTAGGGTTTTTCTGACGCGACTGCCGGGAGGGCGCCGTCTCTTCTTCGCTCGCTTCGCTCGACTCAGACCCCACCCTTCGGGCGGGTCCCCGGTTTCGTGACTTAAGAAAAATCCTCCTGCCCCGACGGTACGTTCACTGTGCTTCCACTAAATATTGAGGTGTTACGCGCGTTTTTTCAATAACCGGGGTCGAATACGTCAATGCAGACCAGGACAATCGGTCTTGAAAACCCCAAGAGGAGCGGTCGATTTTATCAGGGGCATTATTTTTGCATAAGACACCGCTTGAGCGTCTCTCCTGTGAGTGAGAGGCCGGTTCCTCAGTATGGATGGGACCACGGGCCGGACGGAATTTGAAGAAAAGGCGGGCAAACAATGAGCGAAAACATAAATCAGATTGTGGAGCAGATTCACAAGATTCTTGAACATATCGAGAGTGCAGATCTGGACGACTGCGAGGCGTGGAAAGAGATTCACAGGGAATTAGAGACGGCCATGGCGCAAATCCCTTTGTCCATGGCGGACCAGCGCGAGGTTTGGGACCTCTGTGACCAGGCCTTAACCTTTCTTTCCAGAAATTCGGCCAAGGGATTCCTGTCCTTGGTGGAAGCAGTTTTTGAGGGATTGACCACATCGGCAGGATGCCTGTCTGCGGGCTCAGACCCGGAGGGAGGTCTTGAGAAGGCGAAGGCCGTGCTGCATGAGGCCATGAAGCATCTTCCGGACACAGGGGGCCATGCTGATGGCAGCCCGGGATCCGGCCAAGGCAATTCCGGGGCCGAGACGCGCCATGCGCCGGCCTCTCTTGACGATGCCGCGGCCCTCCTTGTCCAGATGGAACCCAATGATTTGAGCGATATGCCCAGACTTGTCGCATTGCTTCGGGATCTGGCTCAAAATGAATCCTGCCCCGAACCGGCAAGAGGCGTCATTGCAGAGGCGGCCTCAAGGGCAGAGATCTTGGCGGGGGGGGGAGATCCGGCTTCGGAAGAAGCCTTGGCCCGCATCGGCCGTCTGCTGGAAAAGGCCATGGATGCCATAGGGGAAAGTGAAGCCATTTCCCGGTCCCGGCCCACAAATGCAGAAGGGGCCTTGGCTTCCGATGAAGATATGGCCGTGCCGAATCAGGATCCAGAAGCCCGGCGGGCGTCGGGCCCCTCCGAAGTCCCTGACCTTCAATCCCTTCCTGAAGATGCGGACAGGGAGCTTATTGCCGAGTTTGTAAGCGAGAGCAGCGATCTCATTGAGGCTGCGGAAGAGGCCTTGCTTGCACTGGAGAGCGACCCTGAAGACATGGAATCCGTGAGCACGGTCTTTCGGGCATTTCACACGGTGAAGGGCGGCTCGGCCTTTCTTGAACTCATGGCCATCTCGCAGATGGCCCATCATGCGGAGTCGCTTCTGAGCCGGGTGCGCGACCGGGAGATTCGATATGCCGGCGGTTATGCGGATCTGGCCCTGCGGGCCCTGGATATGATCAAAAATATGATCCAAGTGGTCCAGGGGGCCTTGGAGGGGGAACCCCTGTTTAAACCCGAGGGGTATGATGAACTGCTGGAACTCCTGGCCAATCCGGAGGAGGCCGGGATCTCCGAGGAATACGGGGGCGAGGAGACCGCCTCTCCTCCGAGGATAGGAGACCTCCTGGTGGCCGCGGGCAAGGCTGACAGGAAACAGGTGGAGGAGGCCGCAGCCTCTAAAGACGAAAAGCCCATCGGGGTCAAGATCGCCAAATCCAAGGCCGCCAAGGTCGCTGATGTGGCCCAGGCCCTGAGGACTCAGCGGACCATGCAGGGAAGGCACGCAATGGATTCCTCGGTCCGCGTGAGCACCAGCCGGCTGGACAGGCTGATCGACTTGGTGGGGGAGCTGGTTATCGCCCATTCCATGGTGGCCCAGGACAAGACCGTGGTCAACGGGGACAACTATGATCTTTTGAAGAAGGTGAGCCAGACGAGCAAGATCGTACGGGAATTGCAGACCCTGGGCATGTCCATGCGGATGATTCCGCTCAGGGGAACCTTCAAGAAGATGGCCAGGCTGGTACGGGACATATCCCGGAAAATGGGGAAAAATGTGAGTCTGGCGACCGAGGGAGAAGACACCGAGATCGACAGGAATATGGTGGACATCATCAATGATCCGTTGATGCACATGGTGCGTAACTCGGTGGATCACGGGATTGAGTCGCCTGACGAAAGGGAACGGCTGGGAAAGCCGAGACAGGGCCTCATCCGGCTGTCGGCCTACCATTCAGCAGGCAATGTCGTTGTGGAGATCGCGGACGACGGCAGGGGCCTTAATCGTGATTTGATCCTTGCCAAGGCCCGGGAAAAAGGGATCCTGGCAGGGGATGTTTCCCTGACGGAACGGGAGATCTTCAATCTGATTTTTGAGCCGGGCTTTTCCACGGCCAAAGAGGTGACAGACGTCTCGGGACGGGGCGTGGGCATGGACGTGGTCAAGAAAAATATTGAATCCCTGCGGGGGCAGGTGGAAATCGACTCGGAAGCGGGCAAGGGAAGCGTCTTTAGGATGAGCCTTCCCCTGACCCTTGCCATTATCGACGGCATGGTGGTGCGGGTGGGGAGCGAGACCTACATCATTCCGACCGCTTCCATTGTCAGATCTGTCAAGCCGGAAAAAAGGGATCTTTCCACTGTCCTCAACCGGGGCGAGATGTTGTCCCTGCAGGGATCTCTTCTTCCACTGATTCAACTGGGAAAGCTATTTCGCATCGATGGATTTGACGGGGAGAGGAACGATAAACTGGTGGTGGTGGTGGAAGACGATGCCAAGAAGCAGGCCGGGCTGGTGATCGATGACCTGGTAGGAAGGCAGCAGATTGTAATCAAGTCGCTGGGCGAAGGGATGAAGAATATCCCCGGGATCTCAGGGGGCGCAATTATGCCCGATGGCCGTGTGGGCTTGATCCTGGATGTAGGCGGCGTGGTCAAGGCCGCCAATGCCGCAACTTCTCTCTGATCCTGACGCCTATCTGCAATCGTGGAGCTGGTTGGACCGTGTTTTGCAACACATATCAGGCCATGGGGCCTTTGGTCTCGGCCGAATTGAGAGAAAAGGAATTCAGGCAGATCAGTCAGATCGTCTATGACATCTGCGGGATCCAGTTGAAAGACGGAAAAGAGGCCTTGGTAAAAGCCCGGCTGATGAAACGGATCAGGGCCCTCAATATGCGGAGCTTTAGGGAATACATCCGGTTTATCAACTCCGATGCAGGAAAAGCGGAAATCGGCCTTCTCATCGATGTGATGACGACCAATAAGACCGCTTTTTTCCGGGAGGCGGATCATTTTGCCTACCTTCGCGACACTATCCTCCCCAAGATGGACCACAGGAGGATGAGATTCTGGACAGCTGCCTGTTCGTCCGGAGAGGAGGCCTATTCCCTGGCCATGGTCCTTCACGAAAGCATCCCCGGTATCCAGTCCAAAGACATTTTGATCCTGGCTACCGATATATCCATGAGCATGCTGAATAAGGCCCGCTCCGGGGTCTATGGAGAGGACAGGATCCAGGGACTTCCGCCGGCATATCTAAAAAAATACTTTGTGCCGGTCCAGGGCGAAGGCATCCCGGCCTACCGGGTGGCGGATGAGGTAAAGGCGCTTGTCCGGCTTGCATGGCTCAACCTGATGGACCCGTGGCCCATGAAGGGGCCTTTTAGCGTCATATTCTGTCGCAATGTGATGATCTATTTTGATCAACCGACCCAGCAGAGGTTGATCGAACGGTTCTGGGACCTCTTAGAACCCGGTGGCTACCTGTTTGTGGGTCACTCCGAGGGGCTGTCCGCCATTAAGCACAGGTTTCGGTATGTCAGGCCGGCAGTTTATAAAAAATAACCATTTTTGGCGGTTCAGTCTCGGATGAGAAGATGAGACACGTGGTTCAAGTGGGCGATATGAAGATTGGTATTGACGGGGACGTGGTAGTGACCCATGCCCTTGGGAGCTGTCTCGGGTTCATGCTGTACGATCCGGTGGCGCGGGTGGGAGGCCTGTTGCATGCCATGCTTCCCCTTTCCAGGATCAACCCCCAAAAGGCTGAAGCAAACCCTTATATGTTTGTGGATACAGGCGTAGTCAGGCTTTTCAACGAAATATACAACAGGGGAGGGAAGAAATCGAGGCTTGTGGCCAAGGCCGCCGGTTGTGGGAGGCCCATCGGCAACAATGAGATGTTCAAGATAGGGGAGAGAAATTACACGGTTTTAAAAAAGCTTTTATGGAAGAACAACATCCTCCTGGACGCGGAGGCTGTGGGGGGAACCGTGAGCCGCACCGTCCATTTTTACATATCCAGCGGCAAGATCATTATCAAAACCGGCCAACAGGAGACCGAGCTGTGAAACCCGGGCGCATGGACAAGATCATTTCTGACGTGAAATCCTTTCCCAGCATGTCCAATATGCCGGTGAAGATTCTCAAGCTCATTGACGATCCCCAATCATCGGCCGCCAAGATTGAGGAATTGCTTCGATATGATCCGGGGATTACGGCCAATATACTGAAGCTGACAAACTCCGCCTATTTTGGCCTTTCCTCCAGGGTCGGCTCTGTCCGGCAGGCCATTGTCCTTTTGGGGTGGAGACATCTGGGCAAGCTGGTGGTGGCATCGTGTGTGAATGCCATCCTGGACAAGCCGGTGCCGGGTTACGATCTTCCTGCAGGAGAACTCTGGCGACATTCCATCGCTGTTTCCGTGGCCGCGGAACTCCTTGCAAAGGAACTGGGCATTTCCGCAAACGATGAAATCTTTACCGCGGCCCTGCTGCACGACCTGGGAAAGCTGGTGCTGGCCAACTACGTAAGGGAAGACCTTCAGGCCATCGAAACGGCCGCAGGAGAGGGGATTCCGTTTCATGCAGCAGAACGCCGGGTTTTGGGGACGGATCATGCAGAGATCGGAGCACGCCTGCTCAAGAGCTGGTCGTTTCCTTTGTCCCTTGTGAAAGCGGTCAGGTGGCATCATGATCCGGATGCTGCAAAAGAACCACGCGCCATTACCGACCTGGTGCATGTGGCCAATATGCTCTGTCTGATGATAGGGATCGGTGTCGGCAGGGAAGGGCTTCGATACGAACCCTCGCAGGCCGCGGCCAAACGACTGGGGCTCAAGACGAGGCAGCTCGAATTCGTGGCCAGTCAGACCCTGCAATGGGCCAATGAACTGTCGGAGGTTTTTGAAGCAGGCCAGGCAAACGTGGGTTCTCCGCCTGCGACGGGGGCAGAGTGACGTGATCGGGGCGCGGGTGTAGGTGTTTTTATCAATGCCCGATAAATCGGTAACGCCCGTTTTCAGGAAGAGGATACGCAGTATGGGGATTAATCTTTTGATTGTAGATGACAGCAGCGTCATGCGGGCCATGATCCTGAAGACCATGCGAATGGCCGGGCTGGATCTGGCCGAGGTGCATGAGGCGGCCAACGGCAAAGAAGGTCTGGAGTTCCTTGACAAGCACTGGATCGATCTGGCGGTCGTGGATATCAACATGCCGGTGATGAACGGCGAGGAGATGATCGACCGAATGAGGGAAAATCATGAAATGAAGGACACTCCCGTGGTGGTTATTTCCACTGAGGGAAGCAAGGCCCGCATCGAGTCGCTGCAACACAAGGGGGCCGTGTTTATCCATAAGCCGTTTTCTCCGGAAACGATTCGGGACACGGTGAAACATCTCTTGAAGTTAGAGGATCGCCATGGGAACGTCGGTTAGCCAGGTCATTTCGCAGGTCGGCATCGAGACGTTTGAAAAGCTGGCATTTATGTTTGCATTTCCAAAGGAGGAAACCGGGCAGCCTGTAGAAAACAGGGTGTCTGCCGGGGTGGTTTTTCGAGGTCCCTTTTCAGGGCGGGTGATCATGCACGTCTCCGATACAATCCTGCCCGAACTGGCCGCGAATATGCTGGGCCTGGAGGACGAGGGGGCCGTCACCCTGGATCAGCAATACGACGCCCTGAAGGAAACCCTTAATATTGTGTGCGGCAACCTGTTGCCGGCCATCGCCGGCGAGGAACCTGTATTCCATGTGGAAATGCCTTGCATTCTCTCCGGGGAGGAGGACCTTTCATCGGCGCCTGAAGCCAGGGTGGGGCTGGAATTGGATGAAGGGGAATGCGAGATCGCCCTGTATGTGGATCAGGGGGATCTCCCCAAAGGCTCGGTCGGGTGAATCGGAGCGTAGAGGATGGGATGACAGCCGTTTTCAAAAGGTATTGAGACGATGAACGACAAAATAATCAATGTCCTTATTGTGGATGATTCCGCGTTGGTTCGAAAAATCCTGAGCGAGGAACTGTCGCATTTTAAAGACATCCAGGTCGTGGGAACGGCAGTGGATCCATATGTTGCGCGCGACAAGATCGTCAAGCTCAAGCCGGATGTGATTACGCTGGATCTGGAGATGCCGAGAATGGATGGGCTTTCCTTCCTGTCAAAGTTGATGAAGCACTATCCCATGCCAGTGGTTGTATTAAGCTCCCTGACGCCCGAAAACAGCGCCGCCGCGCTCAAGGCCCTGGAACTGGGGGCCGTGGAGGTCTTATGCAAGCCGGGGACTGCCTATGCCACCCAGAATATTTCCCGGAAGCTGGCTCATGCCATCAGGGCCGCTGCTGCGGCAAGGATAGGGGCCGCCAAAAGGGAGGTTCGGCCTGGTCCCGGCGAAGTGGTGAAAGGCGCATTTCAATTTGATACGACCCATAAGGTCATTGCCATTGGGGCCTCGACCGGCGGCACAAGGGCCATCGAGATCGTCCTTGCGGGGCTGCCCCCCTCGACTCCGGGGACGGTTATCGTGCAGCATATGCCGGAAAACTTCACCAAGGCATTTGCGGAGAGGCTCGACAAGAACTGCCGGATGACCGTCAGAGAGGCCCGGGACAATGATCATGTGATACCCGGAACCGCCTTGGTCTGTCCCGGCAATTATCATATGGTGGTCAACCGCAGCGGTGGAAATTATGTGGTCAAGATCAAGGAAGGGCCCATGGTTCATTATCAGAGGCCGAGTGTGGACGTTCTCTTCCAATCCGTGGCGAGGCACGTGGGCAGAAATGCAGTAGGAGTCCTGTTGACAGGTATGGGCGCGGACGGCGCAAAGGGTCTTTTGGAGATGAAAAACAGCGATGCCCGCACTATCGCTCAGGATGAAGAGACCTGCGTGGTCTTTGGCATGCCCGGCGAGGCCATCAAGTTGGGGGCCGCAGAGCGAATCGTGCCGTTGCCCCGCATTGCAGGGACGATCGTAGAACTGATTCAATCGGGGTCGGCCCTGAAGAACCGCGCATAAGCATCATCTAAAGTCCGTCCGATTTTTTGTCGATAACCCTATTGAGGTTTCAGGCCCGACCGAAGAAAAAGCGGGCGCTTCAGAAACAGGAGGAAGCTATGACAGGCATATACGGGGTGCTTCAGATGGGCAGACAGGCCCTGGCGACCCAGCAGACAGGAATCAATGTGACGGCCGGGAACATCGCCAATGTGAACACCCCCGGCTATTCCAGGAAGAGGCCGGTGATGGAGACATTGCCTCCTGTCACAACAGGAGAGGCGCAGATCGGGACCGGTGTGACAACAAGAGAAATCGAGAGGGCCTATGACCGGCATTTAACCGATCAGATTGCCGATGAAAGCGAACATCTCGGGAAATGGGAGGCAGAGAAGGATGGGCTTGAGCGGGTGGAGATGGTTTTCAACGAGTCCTCCGGATTCGGCCTCAGCCAGTACCTTGGAGAGTTCTGGAACGCATGGGAAGACCTGGTCAACAACCCCTCGGGGGCATCGGAGCGCAAGATGCTGGCAGGGGCCGGAGAGACCCTTGCCGCCTATTTTCAGCGGACCTACAACGACCTTTGCGAGATCCAGGACGAATTGAACAGGAGCGTGGGCCAGACCGTTGATGCCATCAACCTGAAGGCCGGGGAAATCGCAGGCCTCAACGAAAAAATCATACGGGTCGAGACGGGGGGCGTAAACGCGAATGACTATAGGGACAGCCGGGATATGCTCGTAAAAGAGCTTTCCAGGATGGTGGATGTGGCTGTTTCCGAGCAAGAAAACGGCGCTCTTGTCATTACCCTGGGGGACGGGAACAGGCTCGTGGAAGGAAGCTCGTCTTTTGATTTGACAACTCTGAAAAATAGATCCGGTCTGGATGACGTGGCATGGGCATCCAACCCCACGGCCAGCATCAATGCGAGCATATCAGGCGGTATGCTGGACGGCTGTCTGGAAGTCAGGGATGCGGCCATTCCAGGCTATAAAAACGATCTGGAGGATCTGGCTGAGGCCATAAAGACCAAAGTTAATGAGCTTCACAAAAAGGGCTATGGACTGGACGGGACCACGGACAAGGAATTCTTTGCCGGGAGTCTGTCCCAGAATAACTTTGCGATTTCAACGGACATTTCCGAGGATGTGAACAAAATCGCTGCATCCGCAACGCTGACCGGTTTGCCCGGTGACAGTGCCAACGCAATGGCTATTGCAGAGCTTCAATATGATTTGACCATGGACAATGGGACTGCCAGCTTTAACGAGCATTACATAGCGCTGGTGAGCAGGGTGGGCCAGGATGTGCAACGGGCCACTGCCGGCTATGATCAGCAGGAGGCCATGCTCAGCCACCTGGAAAACCGCCGCGAATCGATCTCAGGGGTCTCCCTGGATGAGGAAATGATCAACATGCTCCAGTTCGAGACGGCCTATGAGGCAGCGGCCAAACTGATCAATACGGTTGACAAAATGCTCGATACGCTCATGAGCATTGTTTAATGCCCCGGGTTCCGGGGGGTCCTCTCTGCCTGAGAGGGCCGCAAGAACGGTATGCATGAATAACCGGGAGGTTACGCGTGAGAGTTACCAACAGGCAATTTGTAAATCTGGTGGCGCGAAACGTGAACATCAGCTCGCAGCGACTCTTGAAGGCCCAGGAAAGGCTTGCGACCATGAAGCGGATCAACCGGCCTTCCGACGATCCGATCGGCATGAACAGGGTCTTGGAGTACCGCAGGAAAGTGGCCTCGGCTGAGCAATATATACGCAATATCGATACGGCCACGATCCGGGTGGAGGCGACGGTCTGCAATCTGGAAGATGTACATGAGCTCCTGCGCCAGGCAAGGGATATTGCGGCGAGCCAGGCCTCTGCCAATGATCCAACAGGCCGGATCACGGCTGCGAGACAAATCGCCAATATCCATGATCAGGTACGCGACATCGCCAACACGCGGCTGGGAGGATCGTATCTGTTCGCCGGGCATGCCACGGACACACGCCCGTTTCCGAAGGACAAGGGGGAGATCTACGAAGGCGACAGCGGGAGCATTGAGACCATTGTGGGTGAAGGGATCCGCATAAAGATCAACGCCCACGGAAATGAGGTGTTTGCCGGATCCGGGGTTGCGGACGGCGTGAATGTATTTGCCGCGCTCAAGGAAGTCAAGACCGCCCTCGAATCCCCGGACTTTGATGCCCCCTCCCTGGCCCAAGCCGCCGAGGACCTTGGCAAGGCTGTTTCTCAGGTAGAAACGGTTGTTTCAGAGCAGTCCACTACGTTTAAGCGTCTGGAACAGACCCGGGAATACTGGAACCATATGAAGCAGAAATTTGAGGATGTTCTCTCCAAGACAGGAGATGCCGATGCGGCCCAGCTCGCGGTGGAGCTTCAGGCCGAGGAGACCGCCTATGAAATGGCCCTGGCCTCCGCGTCCAATGTCTTAAAAAGAAACCTTATGGATTTTTTGGCGTAAGGGAATGGAATGAAAAAGCGCATCCTTTCAGGTGTCGGCGCAGGTCTCTTGTGCATGGGATGTGGACTGGCCCTGGCCCTCGACCCTGCCGACATGGCCCGGTTCGCAAAGGCGGGCATAAGCAGTGCCACGATTCAGACCATCATTGAAGAAAAGGCCGTCGAGACCTGCGCCTTTACAGTGGACGAGATCATCGATCTCAAAAAGTCCGGTATGAGCGATGAGGCGATTCGCGGCATTGTCAGGCAGGGCTCGTTTATGAAAGGCCCCCGGAAGATCGTCTACGGCGAAACCTCCAAATCTCTCAAGTCCATTACGCCGGAAGATATGATCCGGCTCAAGAAGGCCGGCATCAGTGATCAGACCCTGACGGAGATCGCCCGAGGCAATATGGATCGGGACAACGTGGAACATCGGAGGGCCTGGGACATGCTTGATTCCATGGGGCTTATCGTGGACGAGCGGAGCGCTGGGCCCGTTCCGGTTGATTAGCGAGCGGGTCCCGGGCCATGCCGCATGCGTTTTGGGTGGCTTTTTATGACCGATTGTCAAAGGTGCCGGCACTATTACATTACATGGGACAGGAATTTTCCCTACGGGTGTCGGGCCATGGCGTTTAAGAGCCGGCAGATGCCATGTATTGCAGTCCGGATGACTTCGGGAAAAGAGTGCCTCTCTTTTGAACCCAGGAAGGAGAAGGCGCCGGACTCGGGTACAAGGGCCGGAACCTGCGAATTCGTCTAAGGTCTCCGTCATCGCCTCTGACGGGGGCATTCAAGGATCATATTGCAGAACTTCTCCGCATTTCTTTTCATGAGCATATCCGCGGAAGGGGCCTGTTGTCCCTGGCTCAAAAAAAAGATGAGGTCCGTGGACCGCGCCGGGGATCCGGTTTCGCATGCCTTGGCATACCACAAGACATTTGGTTTGCCGCCTTGCACACTGATAATCTGAATGATCTCGCTGACGCGGGACTGCAAAAGCGCGGATCCCTCAAAATAATCGCTCAAGCGGCCTGTAATGATGAGGTCAAGGCCCCTGAGCCTGGCCGTTTCGATCAGATCGCGGAGGGGCATAGGGGGCATCTCCGGCTGGAATGCCACCTCCCGGAATACACGGCGTTTCTGGAGTTGGTCGCACAAGATCCTGCCGGCCACGCATCCCATGCCCGGTGCATAGTCCGGTTCGTGAAAGGGAAAGACGCCTACCCTTGCGTTGGCCGTATAGTTAACGGCTGGTGTTGCATAGATCTCCTCCGGAAGACTGGCCATGACAAATTCAGCGCCTGCATGGCCGCTCATCTCAGGGATCGAAACACCTTTCCCCGGGCTGGTCCGGGCCGGGGCCGTGGCCGCATATTCACCGGCGCATCCTGTAAAGAAAAGCAGGACCATTGCGAGCCCTGCTCTGACGCAGGCGCAGGACCCTGCGGAGTGAAACAAACGGTTGAGTCTTGGATTTTTGGGGTTCATTGAACCATGCATTGGGCTTTGAGATCCAGGATTCAGGAATCTTGTTATCTTATCCTTATAGTTGTCCTTATGTTTGCAACTTCATACAACTTCCATGCCAAACGCCTTCGGATGGCAATCTCCCGCCCTTTTCTTTTCCGGCATCTCAAAAACCCGCGTTCCCTGACGCGCAAAGGCTTGCTCGCCCCGTTGTCTGCGTCAACAAATTGACTCGGCGGAGTCGCCGGGACAACGCGTTTTCAGCCCCCGGGTCGTCGCGTCCAACAAAGCGCCCTGCCAAACAGGGTGCAAAGGCTGTTTCATCCGGTACGCCATTTGCATCGCCTGCTGAAAATCAGGCGTTACATTGTTTCAATGCCAGCCAAAAGAGGTTTGACAGCTTGAGCCAATCGCCGATCTCTACAGTAAATGTCAGCCATGCGGAGGCGACCTACCAACTGGCGAACGCGTATCAGGCCCAGGGCCGACTGGATGAGGCCATTGCCTGTTATGCGAAGGTCATTAAAATGGCCCCCGACGCTATGGCCTGCCATTTCAATATGGGGAACGCGCTTTTGCGGCGGGGCCGGCTGGCCGAGGCGGTGGCCTGCTATAGGGCCGCCATCCGGCTCAGCCCGGATATGCCTGAGGCCTTTTGCAATATGGCCACGGCCCTCAAGGAGCTGGGGGAAATCGAGGCCGCGGTGGATGCATATAAAAAGGCTATTTCATTAAGGCCCGGCTATGCGGATGCCTTCCACAATCTGGGATATGCCTATCATCAGACCGGCAGGCTGACAGAGGCGATCCGCTGCTATCAAAAAGCCGTTGCCCTGGACTCCAACAGGGTCGAGGCCTACAACAACCTTGCGCTGGCCCTCAAGGAAAAAGGGGACATTCCTGATTCAATCCGATACTGCAGGAAGGCCCTTGAGATGCGGCCCGGCTATGCGGAGGCCCACAGCAATCTTCTGTTTGCCATGCAGTGCGATCCGGATGTGGGGGACATGGAGATATTTAGGGAATCCGTGAACTGGTGGCGGCGCCACG
>JAGHEC010000423.1 GCA_021159525.1 Deltaproteobacteria bacterium
CAATAATGACGGGTTTTTCATAACAGCTCAATAAATGGGGGCAGAAGGGTTTTTCTGACGCGACTGCCGGGAGGGCGCCGTCTCTTTGTGACTTATCAGTGGGGGAAGCCGCAGCTCGACGAAGTCGAGAATGCCAAAGGGGCGGGTGTCCCCCGCAGATAAGTCACTCAAGAGACCAGCCCGGAGGCCCGGAGCGGAAGAAAAATTCTTCTGCCCCGGCACTAGGTTCGCAGTTATTCCCCTAATTATTGAGGTGATACCGCAAAATGAAGGTGGCATTGCCCTGCTATGTTGTCTCCTTGAGGTCGGATGGAAAGACCTCGAAACAGTAACAACTGTCCAGGGGCTGGATCACCAAGCCCCTGGCCCGGGGATGCCGTGCCGGGTAAAGGAGATAGCCTCGGCCGGTTTGATCTACAGCCCGTGCCCAGCGCTCAATGCGACCCAGCAAGCTTTCACCCGGGGACTCGGCTCGGAAGAGGACATTCCCGGTCCGCCATACAGACCCAACACGCACCTGATGGGGCTCCAGGGCCCGGACAGCCGTGACGGATATGGTGATTACCGGGTATGCAATGGACACGGCGCTCCTCATGAAGACAGCCCGCAAAACTGGCCGGGCTATTCACGACAGACGGCAAGCACTCAGGGGATGGCGACACGACCGCACTCCCATTTTACGCTGCTTCGTACCATCAGAAAAAGGCGTTGTCAAGAAAAGGGAATTTTCACGTCACCATATGCTATAAGGAGGAAGTCATGAAAGAAACAAGGGTCTTGATCGTCGATGATGAGAAGGAAAATGTCCGCTATCTGACCACGATCCTCGAGGAAAACGGATTTACGGACATCCACAGCGCCTTTGACGGCGAAGAAGGGCTTGCCAAGGTAGCAGAGGTCCATCCCGGGCTCATCCTTTTGGACCTCCGAATGCCCAAGAAGAGCGGCATATTCGTATTTAACGAACTCAAAACATCACCGGAATTCAAGGATATCCCCGTCATCATCCTGACCGGTGAGGGCGGATTCCTTAAACACTTGGCCGAGTTGCGCGACTTTCATGAAGATATGGAGTCCCTGGGAGACAAGCCTACCGAAGAGGTGTTGAACCGGTTCATCGACTCCAGACCCGATGCATTTCTGGAAAAGCCCATCGAGCCCGAAGCCCTCATGGCCGTGATCCACGATGTGCTCATCACCCTGGAAGAGGTGGTACAGAAACGGTGCAGCCAGGTGAACGCCCTGCGTGCCAGGAAGCTCCAGGCCGGGGTGGTATTCAGGGGAAACGCCTTTGACACCAGCGAGACAACCCGCCTGAACCTGACCGCCCTCGCGGCCCGGGCCGCGGGAAGCAACGCCCCCCTGCCGGATGATTTTGCCTGGCGCACGACCGACAATCAGAATGTCCCCATGACAAAGGAGGATCTCCTGGCCTTCCATGCCGCCATGACCGACTGGGTCTATGCCAATTACAAGGCCTCCTGGGATCACAAGACCACCATCCAGGCCCTGACCGACATCGAGGCTGCGGAGGACTATGACATAGGGACAGGCTGGCCCGACAACAATATCGGCTGACCCTCGCCGCGGTTGTCAATAAGACTCCCGGAACTTGGTTTATGCTTAAAGGGGAGCGTTCACAAGTCCCGGGCCGGCCTTGGCGCAATTAATCTTTTTCGTAACAGCTCAATAAATGGGGGCAGAAGGGTTTTTCTGACGCGACTGCCGGGAGGGCGCCGTCTCTTTGTGACTTATCAGTGGGGGAAGCCGCAGCTCGACGAATGCGAGAATGCCAAAGGGGCGGGTGTCCCCCGCAGATAAGTCACTCAAGAGACCAGCCCGGAGGCCCGGAGCGGAAGAAAAATCCTTCTGCCCCGGCACCAGGTTCACAGTTATCCCCCTAATTATTGAGGTGATACATTAGAATCCTGCAAGACAAGGAGGCTGAGGATGAACGGACCCGCACAATTGATCCGGTCTGACAGGCTGGGGCAAGGATACCAGAACCTGGGACCGATCTATGAATGGTCAGAGGGAAAGGCATATCTTACCGTGGATCACGTGTCTTTTCACGGCACGCCCGGCGCCGTGCTCTGTTATGTGAATCCGCCGGTCCATCAGGTGGGGAACCCCGGCCTGGATGCCTATCTGGATGGTCTGGGAAAGGTCTATGAACAGAGAGACGCTCTTAAATTTCTGATCCTCTCAGGCGCCAACGACCCCGTCCACGCCGGCGGGGACCTCAAGGAAAGCCTCTCCCGCCTGGAGGCCACGCTCGCAGCCAAGAAGGAGAAGGAATCGGCCGGGGCCCCAGCAGAGGAGATTGACCGGCTTTTCGACTGGGCCGACAATCGGCTCAAAAAGGGAATCGCCCTCCATGCCCTTGTCAGGAAGATCGCGCGGGACCTGAGGGTGGTGGCCGTGTGCGGGGGAGGCACGCGTTTTGGCGGGTCTGCGGAAATCCCCCTCATGGCGGATGTCCTGGTGGGCGATTCCAGGAGCGCCATGTGCTTCAGCGAGGCCATGATCGGTCTTATCCCGGGCTGGGGGGGGATCGGCCGGACCCTGATCAAGGCAGGCCCGGTCAATGCCGCGTATATGGCCATGACCGCAAAAGAGGTGCCGGCCGACCGCCTCAAGGGAATCGGCATCTACAACGAAGTGATCCCTGTCCCCTTTCCGTTTCCAAAGAGGGAAAAGACCGGGGATCCTGATGCGGACAAGGCCAGGTACCTGTCGGCCCTGAAAAGCCATCATAACGAGACCGGGATGCTTCTGCTCCCAAAGGCCCTCCATCTGGCCATATGTCCGAAAGCGGAAATCCCCGGGCTGAATGAGACCGAACGGCTGACCCTGGCCGCACGGGAGGATATTTCCAAGGAGGTGGCCGCCAGAAAAGAGCCGGAAAACTATGCCCATCTCTGGGGCAAATCCCTGAGAGAGGCAAGGGATGAGATCCAGGCCCTGGGAAGGCCCCTTGCCCCCCAGTCCATAGGGGCCCTGGATAAACTCCTGGAAAACTATAACCCTGCCGCATTTGACGAGCACCGTTTTGTGGAAGAGGAGATGAAGGCCGACGCCCGGCTTTACCGGGATCCCCGATTCCGGGCCG
>JAGHEC010000411.1 GCA_021159525.1 Deltaproteobacteria bacterium
GACCGAAGACGCCTCCGCTGCCCCCGGAGCCTATGGAAAAGGCCGTGGTCACGATTTTTCCAAACCCCAGCGTCAGGAGGAAAAGGGTGGGGAGCTGGTTATCCAGGGCAAGCTGGGCAAACCCGTACCCGAAGGAAAGGGTCTGAGGAAAGAAGAATCCAACGGCCCCGGTCAGCAGACCCCCGATGGCAGGTTTGATATGGTTCGGGATTCCCGTAATCGAGTGGGCAATGTGCTGCACACCGTAAAAGGCCTTGACATAGAGGAACCCGGCTCCGGCCAATACAAAGGCCAGGACGGTGTAAGGCCCCAATTCCAGGGGATTTCGGAAGACGTAGTCATGGGTGTCGAACAGGGAACCCCAGCCGAAAAACAGGCAGAAAACGCAGTATGCCACCACCGATGAAATCCCGGCAGGGATAATCACGTCGGATTCGAACTCCGGATCCCGGTACAGGACCTCGGCCGAAAACAAGGCCCCTGCCAGGGGGGCCCTGAAGATGCTGCCTACCCCTGCGCCCATGCCTGCGGCCAGCATGATTCGACGCTGCCGGTCCGACAGCTTCAGCCGCGTGGCGAGGAATGACCCGAACCCGGCCCCAATCTGGGCGATCGGACCTTCGCGGCCGCCCGATCCTCCGGAGGTCAGGGTGATGGCAGAGGCGACGGTCTTAAGAATCGGGATCCTTCCCCGGATGTACCCGCCCTTGTTGTGATAGGCTTCAATAGCTGCATCCGTGCCGTGTCCCTCCGCCTCCGGAGCAAAGGTATAGACGAGCCACCCGCTGAGCACCCCCCCAAGGGCCGGCAGAAACAGCAGCATCCATCGGTTGAAGGGTCTCCCGCTGAGGACAAACAGGGGGCTTTCCCCGGCAGGGGCCGGGGGACGGTAGCCGGCCAACTGATCCATAAGGAAATGAAAACCCACCTGGCAAAGGAGATGAAACACCACCGATCCCATGCCGGCAATAAGGCCGATCAGCACGAAATAAAATGCCCATTTTCCAGCCATGGAAAGCCTGACAGAGCCTGCCCTCAGCGTCTTCATCTCAGGCCACAGCCTGAGGATTGTTCTCCGATCCATGATTTTGTTGAAACCCCGTAAGCAACGGATGGATTATTTTCAGCCAAACTGCAGCACTGGTTCGCTTATAATCACCGACCGGCAGATCGTCAAGCGCCAATCCCGCATGCCTGCCGGGCTGCGGTTGCAAAGACCTTTTTTCCAACCTCGTCTCATCATGCCCTGCCCTTACGCGGGCCTAATAACTCACACAGCTTGCGGTTTTTCCACGGGTTTTTTCCCAAAAGGCCCCTCTATGTCTCTGCTTGCTCCAGTTTTCGATTGACATCTCCGGCCCCCTCGGCCATAAATTCAGCTTTGCCGATATGTAACCGTTCACGGGGTCTTGAGATCTCCCTCATACATTGATATGAAAAAATCGCATCAGCTCAATAATTGGGGGGGGGAACAGCGACCGTACCACCGGGGCAGGAAGATTTTTCTTGTGCTCCGGGCCTCCGGGCTGGCCTCTTCAGTGACTTATCTGCGGGGGACGTTTGCCCCTTTGGCATTCTCGCATTCGTCGAGTTGCGGCTTCCCCCACTGATAAGTCACGAAAGTGGGGACCCATCCGAAGGATGGGGAGTCCGGGCAAAGAAGAGACGGCGCCCTCCCGGCAGTCGCGTCAGAAAAACCCTCCTGCCCCGGGTTATTGAGCTGTTACATGGCGCCCTATAGTATATAAAGCTAATATTCTTTTACTCACTATTAATTATTAATATATTTTTTTGTTGACTTTAGGCTTTTCTGATATTAAAATCGATAATCAGGAATTAGTTCAGCCGGTTATGGATAGACGGGCAAGAGTTCGACAAATTTGAAGGTATCAACTCAATAATTAGGGGGATAACAGCGAAGGCGCCTTCCCGGCAGTCGCGTCAGAAAAACTCTCCTGCCCCTGTTCATTGAGGTATCACATTTGAAGATAGAGGAGCATATCATGCCAAAGATAATGACTACTAAAGAGATCGCAAAATATCTAAAATTGCATGAAATAACCATATGCAAGTATGCAGCGGAAGGAAAGATCCCGGCAATCCGGATCGGAAGGGTCTGGCGATTCGACAAGGATGCCATCGACAGATGGATCAGCGGCGAACAGAAGAGGTGAAGACCAAGCCTTGGACAGACAGGACCCGGGCCTTCCGGGGGCATGCTTTGCACCCTCTGAATTCCCGAACTCCTCAGCTATACAAGAGATAGGGCCTTCGCCATTTCGCATAGGTTTCGAGGTCGGGCAGCCATTGTTCTTTTAACGCAAAGAGGGACGTGCCGGCCTCGAGGCCGCGGCGCAGGGACACACTGCCCATGATGAGATCAATGGGCTTTTTTTTGAATTCATATTCGTACGGCGGCGGTTTCCACGCAAATGCGTGGGGGTGGATCTCCATAACGGCCTTCAACAGGGCGAGAGATGTAAAATAGGGTTGATAGGCGTCATGATCCAAGACATGGATCATAAACCCACGGCAATGTCTGCCGGCCCATTTATGGAAGGTGGGACGGAAGAAATACTCCTGGAGACAGCAGCCATTAAGGGCCTCGGGGGGAAGGGCGTGCCGAACGGCCCTGGTGTCCAGATAAGGTGCCCCGAAGATCTCGAACGGCCGGCAGGTTCCTCTTCCTTCGGAGAGGTTTGTCCCTTCCCAGATCACCTGCCCTGGATAAACAATGGCAGTGTCTGGAAGCGGCATGTTGGGAGACGGCATTATCCACCGGAGCCCTGCATCACTCCACAGCATACGCCGGTGCCAACCCGCCATGCGAATGATCGTCAGGTCGCAGTCCAGGCCAAAGGCCCGGTTGAAGACAAGGGCCATCTCCCCCATGGTCAGGCCATGACGCATGGGAAGCCGGCAGGGCCCTACAAACGAATAGAGTTCCGGGTCAAGAAGGTTCCCTTCTACCTTATTTCCCCCCAAGGGATTGGGGCGGTCCAGCACAACAACCCGTTTTCCGTGCCTTGACGCGGCCTTCAGACAGTTGAGGAGAGTGGAGGCAAAGGTATAGATCCGTGCCCCTACATCCTGAAGGTCTATGATCAGGGTATGGATCAGGTCCAGCATGTCCGGGGTGGGTTCCCTTGACTCCGCATACAGACTGAACACGGGGATATTGAGCGTCTCATCCAGGGAGTGGGGGGTCTCCACCATGTTGTCCTGGTCTTCCCCTCCATAACCGTGCTGGGGCCCGAAGAGGGCCTTGAGTTGACCGGGAAACAGATGGGACACCACCTCTTTGGCATGTGTCAGGCGGCTGTCCAGCGAGGCCTGATTGGCAAGGAGGCCAAGTTTTTCACCTTTGCGGGGTTTCCATTCTCCTGCCCGCACCCGGTCGAGCCCGGTCATAACACGGTTCATCTTGAACAGATCCTCCGGCATGATAGTGTTGCCTGACGGTCTCCGAAAGGCCGGAATCCCGGGCATCTTATGGGAACCACGATCCCTTTTCAAGCTGATTTGAGCGTTTTGATCAATCCTGTGGCATACAGACCCAAAAAAGCGCGGCCCGCCATTCAGGGAGTCCGATACGTATTCCAAACCCCGAAATGTCGAACCGCGTTTTTCCTGTTTTTCCTGTTTCTCCTCGTGCTATTTCACGAGACCCTGTGGGCTGAGGGATCTTATCTCCTGGAAGGGAACGGAATCCGAATCCTTTTTGAGCCCTCTCAAGAAAGTGTTGCCAGAGACCTGGTGCAGATCTATCCCGAGGTGCGGGAGGAATTGCGGCAGACCCTGAGATGGGACCTGGCCCTTAACCCCTCCGTGCGCCTTGTTCAAGACACCCGGATATTCCGGCGCTGGGTGGAAAGTCCCCTCACAGTTGCCTTTGCAGTCCCGGCAAAGCGCCTTGTGGTCATGGACGCCTCCCGGATGAATGTCCATCCCTTTACTCTCAGAAACACTTTTAAGCATGAACTCTGCCATCTGCTGCTCCACAGGCATATTGAAAGCGACCGCCTTCCCAGGTGGCTCGACGAAGGGATCGCCCAGTGGGTCAGCGACGGGGCACTCGATATCCTTCTGGATCAGAAACGCTCGGTGCTCAATCGGATTGCCCTGCGGGGCCGCTTCATCCCCCTCGCTTCCCTCACCCGAGGCTTTCCCCGAAACGACCAGGCGATGATCCTGGCCTATGAAGAGAGCAGGAGCTTTATTGACTACCTGATCGGCATATCAGGAACCGAGGGTGTGCTGACCCTCTTGCAGGCCATGAAGGAGGGAGATCCTGTGGAGGATGCGGTTTTCAAGGCATATGCCTTGTCTCTGGGCCAACTGGAACGGGAATGGCAGCGTTCCCTCAAAGACCGGATGAGCTGGTTTACCTTTCTGAGCTATTACCTTTATGAGATCCTTTTTGTTCTTGCCGCGCTCATGAGCGTTTACGGATTCATCCGTATTATGATAAGAAAACGCCGGCGCATGAAAGAGGATATGGGCGAATAGTCACCACTAAGAAGGAGTTTCAGACCATGAATTTTCCCTGTCTATTTTCATCCATCACCATTAACCGCATGACGCTCAAAAACCGGATGGTCATGACCGCCATGCACCTTGGATACACCCCCGAGGGCACGGTTACCGACCGGCTCATCACATTCTATGCCCTGAGGGCAAAGGGGGGCGTTGCTCTCATCGTGGTGGGCGGGTGCCCTATCGATGAGTTTGGCGGTATGCCGGGCATGATCGGGCTGTATGACGACCGCTTCATCCCGGGGCTTGAGAAACTGACACAGGCCGTTAAGGACCAGGGAGCCCGGGTTGCAGCCCAGCTCTACCAGGCAGGTCGTTATACCCACTCCTCCATGATCGGCGGAAGAAAGCCCTTTTCCGCCTCCGCGGTCCGATCCAAGCTGACCGGCGAAATCCCCCGGGCCTTGACTTTGGAGGAGATCCCCGGGGTCCAGGACCGGTTCGCCGAGGCAGCGGTCAGGGCCAAAAGGGCCGGATTCGATGCCGTAGAGATCCTGGGAAGCGCCGGGTATCTCATCAGCCAGTTTCTCTCTCCTGTCACCAATCTGCGCGAGGACTCGTACGGGGGTTCCCTCGAAAACCGGATGCGTTTCGGGCTGGAGGTGGTCTCCAAGGTGCGGCAGGCCGTGGGGCCGGACTATCC
>JAGHEC010000191.1 GCA_021159525.1 Deltaproteobacteria bacterium
GACAAAAAGATCTTTTTTATGCTATTGTGTCTCTGGGTCTGGATCAGCACGTATTCGAGCGCACAGCTGCCGTTCCGGGGAGCTGTAACCGGTTTTTGTCCCGTCTTGGAGGGGAGCCAGTGACCCCCCATACCGCGGGCGGCAAAAACCGAATACAGCCGGGCGGCGGGACAAAAACCGGTTACAGCTCCCCGGAACGGCGGCAGAGCGCTCGAATTCGTTCTGTTCCAGCCCCAAGGACAGTCTTTCATAAGACGGTAGTCCTCTGCTGCCTTTCCATAAAGGCTATTACGAGTCAGGGGGCGGTCGCCGAGCACTCCGTACGCATTTTGTTGTCCCGTCTTGGAGGGGAGGCAGTGACCCCCATAGCGCGGCCGGGAAGCAGAGACCCCCCTACCGCGGGCGGGAAAAAGCAAATACAGCCGGGCGGCGGGACAAAAACCGGTTACAGCTCCCCGGAACGGCAGCAGAGCGTTGGAATTCGTTCTGATCCAGCCCCAAGAACAAACTCTCATAAGACGATATGTCCTCGCCTGCGTGGAGCAAGGCAGCCCCTTCCGGCTTTATGTCATTTCACCGGCTTCAGCTCGCAAAAGGTCCAGAGATTGCCGATTCCCCCCAACATCCTAACCCAACCCGTGAACCGGCCCTTACGGACCGCCTCGATCAGCTTCGGATTGTAGAGAGGGAGATACGGGACATCGCGCATGATGATCTTCTGCATCTCCCAAATTAATGCGCGCCGCCTCTCGCGGTCCATGGTCCGCGCGGATTCATTGGCGATCTTATCGAATTTCGGATTGCGATATCCGCTCATGTTCCACCCCTTAGGCTTGTCGTTGCTGGACAGAAAGAAGTTGCGCAGATAATCGGGGTCCAGCGAGAGATTGCCGTATCCTAAGACAAAGGCGTCAAAGTCATGACGCGCCTTGACCTGCTGTAAGAGCGCCCCAAAGGACATGGGCTTGGAATAGGCGGGGATTCCCAACATCCTGAGCCACTCCTGCATCATCATACCGCACATGGCCCGGTGGGGGTCATAATCGGCCGGGGGCGTCAGGATGGTGAATTTTTCCATGGGACGGCCGTCCGGGAGCATGATCCCCCTGCCATTAACAATTTTTCCCGAACTCTCAACCGGAGCGATCTGCCAGGTGTACCCCGCATCGCGCAGCATCTCGAAGGCCTTCTTGATGCGGCCTTCCCTGTCCAGTCCTTCGCCGTATTTGGGGACGTCAGGGCAATACCAGAACGTATTTCCCTGGGGGACAATAGAATACATTTTTACCGCGTAGCCCTGAAGAATGCGTTTCATGATGAAGTCCATGTCCACCAGGGTAGCGACGGCCCTGCGCAGATTGGGATCATTGAAGGGCGGTTTTCGGACATTGAACCCCATATAATAGAGGGAACTCTTTTCATTCTGAATCAGCTCGATATTCGGATTGGCTCTCAGATCCTCCATGTATCCCGGCTGGACCCCCCACCAGAACATGTCGATGGTCCCCTTCTTGAGGGCCAGGATCGCAGCGTCAGAGGTGCCGAAGACCTTGAAGATGATGCCATCGATAAAGGGTCCCAAACCGCGGCCCTGGATGGTCTGGCCGGTCCCGAAAAAATGGGGGTTCCTTTGCAGAAAGAGATAAGACCCGCTCCGCCATTCCTTCAAAACGAAAGGCCCGCTGCTGACCGGGATCTCTATCTTTTCATTAAGGATTGTTCTCAGCGGTTTTTCGTTCTTTTTTGCGGCCTTAATCCGACCGATCCATTCCTTCTTCTGCACAATGGGCGTGGTCAGGGATCGACTTACGAAGATGGCCTGAGGCTCTTTGAGGCGGAACTTGACCGTGTGGGGATCCGGAGTTTGGATGTCTTTAATAAAATTCCATTTCGAATAGTATTGCGGGATCTTGAATTCGTTGATAAATTTCCCGGTGAATGCCACGTCCTCGGAGGTAAGCTCCGAGCCGTCCGACCACCGTGCCGAACGGAGCTTCACTGTATACGAAAGATCCTCTTCATCAAAAACCGGCTGCTCTGCGGCCAGCCAGGGAATTAGATCGAGCGTCTTGGGATCCCGTATATACAGGGGCTGGTACAAAAGTCTCAGCACTTTTCTGGACCATGCATCCGTGGCCCGCCATATATTGAGGGTCTTGGGCTCTTCCAAAAGGCCCATCTTGAGCACTTCCCCTGCAGAGGTCCGGGGGACGCCTGTAAACAGAAATCCCAAAGCGAATATCATGGCACATGCCCATGCGATCAGGCAGCCGCAGGAACCTTTTTCCGATTTTTGATTCATAATGCCCATAATTCTCTCTTTCATCGATAGAGGTTATCCCATGCGTATTTCACGTAACAGCTCAATAACCCGGGGCAGGAGGGTTTTTCTGACGCGACTGCCGGGAGGGCGCCGTCTCTTCTTCGCTTGCTTCGCTCGACTCAGACCCCACCGTTCGGGCGGGTCCCCGGTTTGTCCTCGCTTTGCTCGGACTCCCCACCCTTCGGATGGGTCCCCGGTTTGTCCTCGCTTCGCTCGGACTCCCCATCCTTCGGATGGGTCCCCGGTTTCGTGACTTATCAGTGGGGGAAGCCGCAGCTCGACGAATGCGAGAATGCCAAATGGGCAAGCCTGCCCGCCATTGCCTTGTTACCCATGTTACTTCCTTCTGCCATTGCAGATCCACGGGACGAAAGTCTTGGCAAGAACGCTCAATTGGC
>JAGHEC010000349.1 GCA_021159525.1 Deltaproteobacteria bacterium
AAGTCACAAAGAGACGGCGCCCACCCGGCAGTCGCGTCAGAAAAACCCTTCTGCCCCCATTTATTGAGCTGTTACGTGGAATCCCTCTTTCTATTGCTAATTTTGATTTTTTTGCTAATCATGTCGCAAATTAATTCATAGCGCTCCAATTGGGTCAAGCCCAGCCTTTTTGCCAAGTCATCCAGGCTCGATCGCATGGCCATATGGAACTCGGGGGTGAGAAATTGCCCTTGTTCTTCCGGATAGCTTTCTCTGATTTCTTGCCTGAATTTCTTTTGCAGAAAATTTCCACTTGTTTTTTGCCTGGCCGCATCAAAATGGTAGATCTTATATTTGGATGCGAGATTGATCGGCATTTTGCCAGCCCGGCGCAAACGCTCATTGATGGCATTATCGCAGCCAAGGATCCCCACTGGAAAATCTGCATTAGGGGGTATGAAATTGGCCTTCCAAATCCATGCATCCTGCGTGTGCGCAAACAGCAATTTTGAAAAACGCTCATCCATCCTTGCCGTGTTCGTAAACGGGTCGTATTCATGTCTCGACAGACAAACAACATAATCTTCATCACACAATTTGTTTATCTCGGTCAGGTCTGCAAATGAATCTTTGTCCAGGAAGATATCATTGTTGATCAACATGCATATTCGATTTCTCCAGTTCAAGGCCTCTGCAAACGCGTGGGCAAATGTTATCTCCCTATCGTTAAGACAACGCGGCAATATTTTGGGATGCTTTGGATATTCTACTCTCCCGTGATCCAGATACAAGACCAACTGCCTGACCGCGGGATTGGCTAAATTTTTATTGAGGCAAGAATCGATCTCGTTCCTGCGTTCAGGATCCGTTGGATTATAAAAGGATTGGAAAAGAATCAGGCCCTGTGGTTGTTCCGCCGGGATTCGAGTCATAAAGTTTCCCTACCCTCCGTGTCGCTTATGGGAGAATCGAAGCCAGTTATCCCACATCTCCTGATATGCGGTTTCCATCCTGCGGGCAAAGGATGCGCCGTCGCACAGGGGGGATTGAATCATCCTTTCTCGCATGCCTTTCCTTAATTTGTTCAGTGTTCCCGAATCAGAGGCCAGTGCAACTGCTGTTCTGACGTATCCCTGCTCTGTATCGCAAACCAGGAAATCGAGCCCGATCCGGGTCAGAATGCTAGCCCCGACCCTTGCCGAATGCCGATCGCCCTTCAACGTCACCACCGGGATGCCCATCCACAGGGTCTCGCAGGTGGTTGTTGTGCCATTGTATGGGAACGGGTCGAGACCGATATCGACCTCATTGTAAAGCCGGAGATGCGCCTCCAATGAGGCTGTGGCAGGATGCAATTTGATGCGATCCGGCGTTATCCCCGATTTCAAAAACATGTCCAGACAACGCTTTCGAACAGCAGCATTTGACAGCTGTTTGCTCTTAAGCAAAAGCCGTGACCGGGGGACCTGGCGCAAGATCCGCGACCAGATCTCTGCAACTCTTTCATTCACTTTCGGCAGATTGTTAAAGGAACCAAATGTAATGCGCCCCGCTTTCCTGAGAGGGCTTTCAGAGACAGGCGGAGCATTGTCAGGGGGCATATAGCACAAAAAACCGTCCTGGAGCCGGATGAGGGTCTCGGTATGGAATATTTCCGACTCCCCAGATGGGTCAGCGATTTCATCTGAGATGCGATAGTCCATAACCTCCAATCCCGTGGTATCTGGATATCCCAGCCAGGTGACCTGAACAGGCGCCGGCCTTTGTGCGAACACGCGCAGACGGTTGTTTGCCGTGTGTCCGGCAAGATCAATCAGGATGTCTATCCTGTCCCTGTAAATCTGTCGGGCCAATTCATCATCGCTGAGTCCCGCTGCCGAACGCCAGGTTCCGGACAGGGCTTGTATTCGGGATGTCATTTCATCAGGCCGCACGGTTAGCGAATAGGACACCGTCTCCACCTTCTCACGATTTATATGCTGGAGAAGCGGCAGGAAAAAGTAGCCGACCGAATGTCCGCGAAAATCAGGAGAAACATAGCCTGCGCGAATAGGCTTGTCTTCCCGGGCGCCTCTGTGGTGAATAAATCGGTCGGCCAAGGGCAACCCGTGCTGACGCCACCATGCCCTGGCTTCTTCAAAAAGGGTTCTCCGGTCACAACGGATGTCGTAATGCATGGCGAGCAATAAATCACTGTGGGCCTTTGAAAAGTTGGGGTTGAGGCGTATAGCCTTTCTGTAACAGGAGAGGGCCTCTTGAAGAAGTCCCATTTCCTTTAAGGCAATGGCCAGGTTGTTGTAGGCCTCGGAGAAATCGGGTTGCAATCGGATTGCCCGTTTATAAGCTGCAACCGCCTCATCAAATCTGAGGCGTTCCTGAAGCATATGGCCCATATTATAATAAGACATCGCCCGATCCGGTTTTATCTCCAAGGCCTTTGCAAGATATTTTATGGCCTCGTCGGTCCTGCCAAGAGAATGCAGGGTGGTGGCCAGATTGTTGAAGGCTTCATAATAATCAGGTTTCAGTCTGATCGCCTTTTCATAGCAGACGGCGGCTTCAATTAGTTGGCCGACTTTTTTATGCGCATTCCCAAGATTGTAATGGGTTTGAGCGCAATCGGGCCTCAAGCTGAGGGCCTTCTGATGGCAGATGATTGCCTTTCGGGATTCCGCTTTTTTCTGAAGGGCAAGACCGAGATTATCGTAGGCGTCAGCATAGGCTGGGTTTGCTGAAATGGATCGATGAAAAGAGGCAACGGCATCCTTTAATCTTGACTTAAGCTGATAGCAGACCCCCAGCCAGTTATGGCAGACTGCATTGGAGGGGGCCAGTGCAACGGCCTTTTCCATAAAGGAAATGGCGGAATCAAGGTCGCCCTTCCTGTGGGACATGGCGCCCAAGAGGAAATAAGGCCTTGGGTCTGCAGGCGCATGGGAAAGCATTTCCGCGCAGATGGCCCCGGCCCGGTCAAACTGTCCGGACTTGTAGCAGTTTAAAGCAATCGCCCACGGCGTTTTTTCAGGAATACCCATTTGTTTATCTACAACACAACAGCCTGCCTATCGATGCCTTTTCCAATCCGGAATGTCCATTGCAACATTATTTCAGAGAGTTAAGCCTGTCTGACGTCAGCTTTAAAAGGTCCTGAATGACGTTTATCCGCAATCGGACAATCCAGACCTTTGCATGCATCCTTGCGGTATCATGCATCAACTTTGCCAAAAGAGGACCAGACCGTTCGTTGGTACCAGCTCAATTAACAGGGGCAGTAGGGTTTTTCTGACGCGACTGCCGGGAGGGCGCCGTCTCTTCTTCGCTCGCTTCGCTCGACTCAGACCCCACCCTTCGGGCGGGTCCCCGGTTTTGTGACTTATCAGTGGGGGAAGCCGCAGCTCTACGAATGCGAGAATGCCAAAGGGGCAAGCCTGCCCGCCATTGCCTTGTTACCCATGTTACTTCCTTCTGCCATCGCAGATCCACGGGACGAAAGTCTTGGCAAGAACGCTCAATTGGGCTTGGCAGG
>JAGHEC010000244.1 GCA_021159525.1 Deltaproteobacteria bacterium
CATACCATGTGCCTATTGCGGTGGCCACCGGCGGTACCTTGGCCCGAAAAATTGTGGTGGAAAAGAAGCCCAAGGTCATTATCGCGGTGGCGTGCGAACGGGACCTTTCCAGCGGGATCCAGGACAGCTACCCGATACCTGTCTTTGGCATATTCAACAAAAGACCATTCGGTCCCTGCTTTGATACAGATGTGGATCTGGATCTTGTGGAAAAGGGGATCCGGACCTTCCTGGAGCCGTGACCCTGTGACGCCCCGGGAGCTCGCATTAGCCGCGCTCAGCCGTGTCCACGGTTATCCCGGTTCTGTCGAACAGTACACAGAGGCTGCGTTTGACAAGGAACCCTCTCTTGACAAAAGGGACCGGGCCTTTGTGGTTCACCTGGTTCAGGGCGTGGTGCGGTGGCAGATCCGGTTGGACTGGATCATCCGACAGCAGGTGCGGTTTCCCTTCCGGAAGATCGAGCCCGGTACCCTCAATATCCTCCGGCTGGCGCTTTACCAGATATATTTTATGGATCGGGTCCCGGATCGGGCTGCGGTTGATGAGGCGGTCAAACAGGCCGGCGGCCCGGGCAGGCGGCATGTGGCCGGTTTTGTCAACGGTATCCTGAGGCATATCTGCAGGGACAAAGATGCCGTTCGATTTCCAGACCCGGCGAGCGACCGCGAACGATATCTCTCTGTCTATTATGCTTATCCTCCCTGGCTGGTGACAAAATGGATTCGAGAGTTGGGGGTTCAGGCCACGGAGCGTCTTCTGGATGCACAGAACCGCATTCCCGAACGGGTTATCAGGGCCAATGCCCTCAGGATCGATCGGGAAGGGTTGATCTCTCGGTTGAACGATGAAGGGGCATCTTCCGTTCCGTGCGCTTGTTCCCCTGACGGCCTGCGCATGGCGGATTACAGGGGGGCGGTGAATCGGCTGAAGGCCTTTGCAAAGGGCCTGTTCCAGGTGCAGGGCGAGGCGGCCCAGGTCGCTTCCTACCTGCTGGCCCCCCGTGAAGGGGATCGTGTCCTGGATATGTGTGCGGGTCTGGGGGGCAAGTCCACCCATCTGGCGGCGCTTATGAAAAACCGGGGGCAGGTGGTCGCCCTTGACAGGGATCTGGGGAGGCTGAGGGGCCTTGTGGAAAGCGCCGGCCGGCTGGGGGCCGGAATTGTCTTGCCTGTTGTAGGGGATGCAGCCGAGGGGCTTTCTGGATTGCTAAGATGTGGTTTTGATAGGATCCTGGTGGACGGGCCCTGTTCAGGTCTGGGGGTTATATCGCGGCATCCGGATATCAAATTGGCCAAGGAACCGGCGGATATTGAACGCCTGGCCCTGTTGCAGAAAGCCATCCTGAACCAGGCGGTCAGGCTCCTGAAGCCGGGGGGCAGGCTTTTGTATGTCACGTGCACCATCTCACAAGAGGAGAATGAGGGCGTGGTGGAAGGGTTTCTTCGGGAACATCAGGAAGTGGAGCGTGAGGCCCTCAACGAATCCGTCCCCCCCTGGGCAAGGGATCTCATTGACACGGACGGATTTTTCAGGACTTTTCCCCAGGTGCACGGGATGGAGGGATTTTTCGGGGCCCTTTTCCATAAAAGAAGACCCTGAGATGTGCAGTAGGGAACGGGCTACAGAAACACACAGAAATACACACAATCGGAGTAAACGGGATTTTTCGTATCAGCTCAATAATCAGGGGCATTCCAGCGAATGTATGTCTGGGTCAGGATGTTTTTTCTTCCGCTTTTTTGAATAGTTCAGCGGGTTATGTGGCTGTAGATGCGAGTGAATGACGAGGCAGAGGGGATGATTATATGGGAAAGATTGCACCATCGATTTTATCTGCGGATTTCAACCGGTTGGGGGAGGAGATCCGGAAGGTGGAAGCAGCAGGGGCTGATTACATCCATGTGGATGTCATGGATGGCCATTTTGTGCCCAACATCAGTATGGGCCCCATGGTTGTGAAGGCTGCGAAACGTGCTGCCAATCTGCCTCTGGACGTGCACCTGATGATCTCCAATCCGGATGCTTTTATCGAGGATTTCGCCGAGGCCGGGGCCGGCATCATTACGGTGCATGCAGAGGCCGTAACCCACCTTCACAGGACCATCCAGTTTATTCGGAATCAGGAAGTGAGACCCGCGGTGGCCCTGAACCCGGCTACCCCTCTGGCCTGTCTTGAATATGTGCTCGACCATATAGACATGGTCCTGTTGATGACCGTGAATCCCGGGTTTGAAGGCCAGGCTTTTATCCCAGAGGTGATCCCCAAGATCCGGAAGCTGAGACGGATGCTGAACGACCGGGGTTTAGACGTGGAAATCGAGGTGGACGGCGGGATCGGTCCGGATACCATCGCCCGGGTATCGGCCGCAGGCGCCGATGTTTTTGTGGCCGGATCCGCCATCTTCTACAGCGACGATTGGGAAAAGACCATCCGCCTCATGCGGGAACGTATCATGCCATTTTCATGAAGTATGGCATGTTGCTGTTGGCTGTTTTTATGCAGAAGGCCTGTTTCGGGCTGCTCCCCTTAAAAGGAAAAATCACGGAAGAGCTGATAGACATGCTTATGACGTAACAGCTCAATATTTAGGGGAAGCACAGTGAATTTACCGCCGGGACAGGAGGATTTTTCTTCCGCTCCGGGCCTCCGGGCTGGTCTCTTCATAGACTTATCTGCGGGGGACACCCGCCTGCCAAGGCCAATTGAGCGTTCTTGCCAAGACTTTCGTCCCGTGGATCTGCGATGGCAGAAGGAGGTAACATGGGTAACAAGGCAATGGCGGGCAGGCTTGCCACTTTGGCATTCTCGCATTC